>NZ_CP113977.2:610760-916141 GCF_026870175.2 Flavobacterium aestivum
CATTCCTTTTGAATACCAAAAATGAGTCATTTGTTAACAAACTACTCCAACTTCCTTTAAACAAAAGTAAGTTTACAGCTACCGATTATAAATTCTCCAATGGGTATTACACCATTCATTTTGAAAAAGACAATCTCCTTGAAAACCTATATATTGGGCTAAAAAATGGTGTTGTTATGATAACAACTTCTAATGAAAATATAGAAAACCTGATTCAGCAAAAGGTTATGCCTTTACAAGCTAATTTCAAGAAATCTATTTCAAAAAACAATTCAGCAGCTTGGGTAGATATTCAAAAAATAATCGCAGCAACTAAAACAGAATTAGACAAAGACTCTAAAGGCAACTATTATGATATTGCTTTGAAAAACGCAGGCGAAGTTACAATGGAATGCAAATTCAAAAATGGTAATATTGTTTCAGAATCTGCGTACACTATCAAAGGAGAGCATGCCAATAGCTTGCAATATTTCTTTGATGTTCTTAATGAACTATATGCTGAAAGCAAAAAAGAAACAACCATTACAGAGTAATTCATGAAGGGCAAAAAAGGTTATTTGTTTAAAATTATTCTGCTTCTTATTGCCCTAGGAAGCATCACAATGCTCTATTGGTTTGGATATCATAAAAATTATGATGAAAAATCCATTCCAAAAAATGCCGATGGAATAGTGATGGTGGATGTGAAAAACATTCGAAATTATTTTATTTTTTCCTATCTCAAAACTCCATCACAATGGCAATCATGCATTTCAAATTTTGGAACGAAAAAGAAATTAAGCCTTTCCAATTTTGGGATTGAGGTACCGGATTACATGGCCTTTTTCCATATCGAGAACCAACCCGTTAATCAATGGTTTGCTGTTGCAAAAATTATAAATGAAACCGATTTTGAGAAAGCAACAATCGATTCTCATTTTACCAAAACAAAACTTAATGATTCTTTTACCGGATATCAATCTAATGAATTAGGGCTTTTTATTGTTCGGTATTCCAATCAAATCTTATGTTGTAACATACCAAAACAACAACAAGTAACTATTCAAGTAGCAGAAGATTTATTTCTAAAACATCAATTTTTAGATTCTAAAGAAATAAAAAATACGATTGACACCCCAAATGCAGCCACAGTTTGGATTAAGAGAAATAGCTTACTACAAAACGATGCCATTCTAAACCTTAAATTACAAGATCAGGAAATATGCATTGAAGGGCAACTCAAATGGAAACCTAAGTCTATAAAAACTGCTTCATTTTCCCAAAATCCCAATGCTCTTTTGTCTTTGGGTTTTAATTTTGAAATGATTCGGAATCAAAATAGTCTTAAGCAACATTCAGTCCAAATCAATAAATTAATTGGTTTTAATTTAGATTCTATTTTAGCTCACAATCCAACTAGAACTGAATTGTTGTTGAATGAAATAGTCGAGAAGAAAGATTCGGCTATCAGTTATGATTATGATGATGATTTTAACCCTATAAAGAAAGTTGTTGTACATACTAGTCGTGAACCCTCTTTTTACTTTTCGATGCAGACAGAGGACTCCAAAAAAGTCTACTCGTACTTAAAATCACAAAAAGCAATCGACAATCATGAAGTATTTGTAAATTTCCCTTTGGCTCCAACCAAAACTTCTATCAGAAATAATGCTTTGGTACTGGAAGCCAATCCTCCGAAGCAGCTTCCTTCGGCTTCTTCCTCTTCCAAAATAGGTTATTTACAGGTACATTTAGACAAACTGAAACCGCAAGATTGGCGCTTTATAATAGCTAAAAACAAAAGTTTACAGCTTTTAAAATCATTCGGGATTTTATCTGTTGACCTTACAGAAAAAAACAATTCAGGTTATTTCCAAGCTCATTTACAAACCAAGGATAAAGAAAACCTGATTACAATTATCCACTAAACATGCTGTTTTTGATATAATTATTTCAGAATGGGACTTAATAATAAAAAAAACGTTGCTTGTATAAGCAACGTTTTTTTAGTGTTTTTGATATGTTGTAAACCCTATCCAAAAATCTTGGAGAATTTAAAATTATGAATTTTGGTTAAGACTGTCTCTAGTATTTTTTTGAACAGCAATTGCGCCAAAAATACCCAATAAAAAGGCAAAAGCATAATATCCCTTTTCACTTGGAAGAATAGTAGCATTAACAAGTCCTACTGTTAATAAAACGATAGAAAGAATAGTTCCAAACCAGCAAATACCATAATAAATATCTGTTACAGGATATCCTTCTAATCGATCCCTTACACTTTTTTGCAATGACACTACTGCAAACAGTCCAAACATTAGAACTGTAAAGTAATATCCTTTTTCATTTAACAACATTTCAGCTCTTGCTAGACCTACTAAATACCCTACAACCCCAGTCCCTAGCGCTATCCATGAAGCAGCTATAAATGCATTTGATGTTTTTTGTACCATTTTTAATTTTTATTTATTACTATATTTTAAGAATATACCTGTATCAAATGGTGTCCAAAGACAACATTTTTGTCCACTTGTTTTTAAAGCACTATTTGCCCAAGTATTGCAAGTGTGAAACAAACTATAGCTACCGTTTGCTTCATAAAAAGCATCTTTTTTACCATAATTTGCATTGGTTTGTATGTTTATAAAATGCCCGTTTTCATCCTTTTTAAAACTATTGATAACATACTCTTTTAATCTTGAATATTGATTTTTACTAACCATAATCTTTTTGCACGATTCATCTTCGACAATTTTAGAATAATAAGTTGCATGAATTGCAGTTGAACTTAATCCGAATGCTGCGTTGAATGCAACTGAAGCCTTCAAGTCAGCCCAATCTGGAGTTTCTAAATAAAACCCCTTATCACCCCAACCCATTGCGATATATTGACAGGTAGAATCTTTGGCAATTGTATTTGTATATTTTACTTCTTTGCTCCAATCTACCACTTCATTGCAGGTTGGCATAACAATATCAGTATGCACCCCATTTGTCATGATATAAATAGCAATCTCCTCTTTGGAATCCTCTTCTTTTTCAACAGTTATTCTGGAAAGACAATAACTAGCAGCTAAATAGATTAAAATAAACCCAACAAACAGCAGTAGTATTTTACCAGCATATAGAGCTACTTTTTTTACTGATTGAATAAAACTTTTTTTCATAAAATTCTTTACAAATTCAAATGTTACAGATTTTTCATCCTAAATTGAGGGCCAAAAATATGCTATTTAATTTGAAAACAGCAAACAGTTTGTAGTCAATATCTTGTTTTTAATTAAAAAAGAAGTGAGTGTTTTTTAAACACTTCATTTTCAAAACAAAGCAAAAAACTATTGTATAGCCTTCCTTACTCTGGTTCTTATAAAAACTAATTTTCTAGTTATCCAAAAAGATCTTGTGAGATGCTGCGTGAAGGATAGCAGCTAGCTACCGAAGTAGCGCGGATAGCCTGACAGCATAAAGGAAAGGGGCCGACTCAACAGTAGGTGAGTTGGCCCCTTTCCTTTATGGTGGCACGCCCACATGAGCTTTAGTAAAACCGGCAGAATAAATGATTTTACCCCTTAATTTGCTTCAAAGAAGTCTTTATCCCTTTGATTAACGAAGAACTAAAACCATTGTGTTCCATTTCGTTAAGCCCAACAATGGTACATCCTTGTGGTGTAGTTACTCTATCTATAAGTTGTTCCGGATGTACTCTCTCTTCGAGTAGCATTTGGGCTGCACCTTTTACAGTTTGTGCGGCTATGGCCAAAGCTGTCTGTGAATCAAAACCAATCTCGATTCCAGCCTGCATAGAAGCACGAATATATCGCAATGCATAAGCCGTTCCGCAAGCACCGAGAACAGTAGCGGCATCCATTAATTTTTCGTCTATTACAACTGCTGTTCCTAAATCGTGAAAAAGAGTGACTAAGCTCTGCCCTTGTTCTTTGTCTTTCTCATTAAAAGAGATACAAGTTGCAGATTCTCCAAACTGTGCCGCGATATTAGGCATAATACGAACCGCATGGTGCTCAAATTTTGTCTTTTCCTGAAGAACTTCAATCGCTAGACCACTTACAGCCGAAGCAATTATTTTATTGGAAATAACAGGAAGGATTTCAGCCAAAACGGTATCTACCTGATAGGGTTTTATGGTTAGAATAATCACATCGGCTTCTTGTATCTGATGTGTATTATTTGAAGAAACTGTAACTCCTAATTTTTCTAAATACAGTATACTCGCTGTATTTCTTCTGGTTATGGTAACTTGATTGTTTGGAGAGAATTTTGCAATTCCCAAAGCGATAGAAACCCCTAAGTTTCCACCACCAATAATATGTACTTTCATTTAGTTTATTTTATACTTTGAGCGATTAATAAGTAAGTTAATCCCAAAAAAAGGCATTCCGGATTAATAAAAATGGTTTACCTGATATTGTAAAAAACTTTGACTACAAAGTACAAGAATTATCCCGAATTTATTATTTTTTAATATAAATAAATTCGGGATAATTGTTAAATTCCTAAACTATCGATAGCTAATATCCTAATATTAATCTGGCTATTCCAAAATAAATCATAATTCCAAAAACATCATTTGTAGTAGTGATGAAAGGACCTGTTGCAATAGCAGGATCTATTTTGTTTTTATGCAAAAACAACGGAACCAATGTTCCTAATGTAGCCGCAAAAACTATTACTACGAGCATAGAAATAGAAATAGCAAATCCAACCAAATACTGTTGATACATTAAAGAATGGTACAAAAATAAAAACAATGATATTATTGTTCCAGATATCAATGCAACCGAAAGTTCCTTAGTCAAGTATTGACTGCTATATTGTTTTAAAGTTCCGTTTGCCAAACCTTGCACCACAATCGCTGATGCTTGAACACCAATATTCCCTGCAGTTGCTGAAAGCAAAGGAACAAAAATCATTAAAGTATAATATTGCTGAACCGAAGTTTGATTCCCTTCCAGAACCTTTGAAGCAATAATTTCAATTATCATACCAATCAAAAGCCAAGGTAATCTTGCCTTCATTAACTCCAAAACAGTATCGCTAGACTCAACATCATTAGTAATACCCGCTGCTAGTTGATAATCCTTTTCGGCTTCTTCTTTGATTACATCCACAATATCGTCAATGGTGATTCTACCTACCAATCTCCCCAACTCATCTGTTACTGGTATGGCTTCAAGATCATATTTTTGCATGATTCTTGCCACCTCAACATCTTCTGTGTCTACTGTTACGGAATTCAGCTTTCGAATGTATACATCACTAATATTGGTTCTGGTAGATGTAGTCAATAAGTCTTTGAGTGATAATCTCCCTTTCAATCTATCTTCATCATCTACCACATAAATAGAATGGACTCTAGAGATATTTTCGGCCTGAATACGCATTTCTTTTACACAAGTAAGAACATTCCAATTCTCATTGACTTTTACCAACTCTTTGTGCATGATTCCCCCAGCAGTATCCTCAGGATAACGAAGCAAATCTACAATATCTTTGGCGTGCTCAACGTCCTGAAGCTCTGATATTACCTCGGCTTTTTTCTCTTTAGAAAGTTCCCCGATAATATCCGCAGCATCATTGGTCTCAAGTTCATCGAGCTCTTCGGCAATCTCTTTTGGCGAAAGCCTGTTTAATATATTCTCCCGTAAATCATCTTCTAACTCTAAAAGAATTTCGGCTGTTTTTTCGCTATCTAATACTTTAAATATATAAGTAGCTTCATCAAAATCCAATTCATCCAGAACTTCGGCAATATCAGCATGGTGCATATCATTCAATAAAACTTCCAATTGTTGGTCGTTTTTATTTTGAATGAGTTGCTCTAATTCTTTTATTAATTCTTTGCTGATTTTAAACTCCATCGGCTTCTATTTTTTGGGTCAATGCAATAAATTCTGTGTAGTCTAATTGTTCTGGACGAAGATTTAAAAGCTCGTCCTCTTTCAAATTATCCGACAAATTTAAGCTTTTCAAGCTGTTCCTCAAAGTCTTTCTGCGCTGTTGAAAAGCCGTTTTCACAACGTTAAAAAACAATTTCTCTCCACAAGGCAAACTAAAATCTTCTTTCCTGCGCAAACGCAATACTCCCGATTTTACTTTGGGTGGCGGATTGAATACATTTTCGTCTACAGTAAACAAATACTCAGCATCATAAAACGCTTGTACTAAAACTGATAGAATCCCATAAGCCTTGGTTCCCTTTTTTTCACAAATGCGTTCTGCCACCTCTTTTTGGAACATCCCGGCAAATTCCGGAATTTGATTACGGTATTCCAATGCTTTAAAAACTATTTGTGTAGAAATATTGTATGGGAAATTACCAATTATGGCAAATTGCTTCCCAGCAAAAACCTCATTAATATCGTATTTTAAGAAATCCTTTGAGATGATTCTGTCTTTAAGTTTTGGATAATTCGCATCCAGATACGTTACCGATTCGTCATCAATTTCTATAACATAAGTATTGATGGGTTTATCCAACATATACTTAGTCAAAACACCCATACCCGGACCTATCTCTAACACATCCTCATATCCAACCAAATTCAAGGTATCAGCAATGTCCTTTGCAATGCTCTCGTCCTTTAAAAAATGCTGTCCGAGGTGTTTTTTTGCTTTTACTTTTTCCATTTTATCTTTTTAGATTTTCCGAATATTAAACTGTTAGATTTTTCGAAATACCGAACCATCTAAAAATCGAATAATCTATTAATGTTCACTTATCACTTCCAGCTCTGTTCTAAAAGCCAGCATTTTGTCACCAAACAATTTCACGCCCTCTTCTCTTAATCTAGGAGCATCTTCTTGGTAATATTTTTCTAATGTTTCCTTACTGTCTGTAGTATATTGAACCGAATAAGTAACTCCACCCATTTCTTCTTCAATCAAAACCCGCACTAATCGAGCCGAAGTAAATTTTCCGCAAGCTAACATTTCTGGAATGTGTTTGTGTTGCATCCAAATCATCCACTGGTCATGAACACTTTCATGTATGTTTATGGTAACGTTGTATATAATCATTTTTTTTAGATTGTTAGACTTTTAGATTATCTGGATTGCTAGACTTTATTGAAAAATCCAACAATCTAAATAATCCAGTAATCTGTTTTATAAATTAGTATCTCCTCGCAATTCCCTGAACTTTCTCCTCGCATCTACAAAATAGATACTATCCTGATGGCTGAAAATGATTTTCTCATACAATGCCTTGGCTTTATCAGGCTGTTGTAATTGCTTGTTGTAGATGTCTGCCGAAAAATACAAGGCTTCATCTATGTAAATTCCATCACTATGATTAGCAATTATTTCTTGATATTGGCTTAAAGCCAAAGTATAATCGCCTATTTTCTCATACACTCTCCCCAAACGCAACAAGGTTACTGCTTCGATTTCCTGCCCTTTGAAGCTTTTCAGTATAGATTGAAATTGGGCTATCGCCTCCTGATTTCTATTTTGATACAAAAGATAATCTCCCTTAGCAAATTCCTTTAAAGCTGTTTGAGTCGAATCAGCAACAGTATTGTCATTGATTAACAAAAAATACTCTAAAGCATCATTAGCAATTAACTGCGTACTGGCAGATTTAAGCTCTTTGAACTGTTTTAAAGCCCATACAAAATCAGTTTTAAAATAACTTGTTTTTGCTGATTTCAAACTTGCTTCGTGTGCAATAACATCATTACTTAAGTTTTCCTGTATTTGTGAATAATACAATAAAGCTTGATTGAATTTTTCTTCCGAAAGCAAAATATCTGCCAATTCCATTTTACATTTCGCCTGATCGTATACATTTAATTGCAACTCCAAAGCCCGCTTTACTATCGCTTTTCCCTCAACAGAATTTTTCATTTTAAAACTCACAAAGTCTGCCTGCATCAACTGCAAAGATAGTGTAATTGGAGTTATACCATATTGTTTTAACAAAACATCAAACTGCGTGTTGATGGCTACAAAATCTTTTTCTGGCGCCTTCTCTATTTTCATTTTCATCAAATAGGTATTTGCCTGTATAATAAGCTGAGTATCCGTAGTATTCTCTAATACAAAATCAAGAATTGCTTTGGCTTCTTCATAATCATCTTCTTCAATAGCCATTTGTCCTAAGTTGATAATGTTTGAGAGAGATTCCGGATTTCTTTTATAAATGGCTTTTTCTTGAATAAATGCTTTTCCAAACTCTTTTTGCTGTAAATAAAACCAACTCAAAAAGTGATTCCAAAAAATGTCCTGGCTTTTTTGAACTCGAAGAATCAGTTCTTTTCGCAAACTATCATTGAATTTTGAATCTCCATCATTCGACATATACCGACCCAATTGACTTTGAATCAACATTGCGTTTTGAGGATTTGCCATAGCTTCATCCAGAAAAGTCACAACCATCTTATCAGTATTACCCAATTGTCCATAGAGCAATGCCATTTGATAATTAAAAGTAGGCACCAAGGCTCCGGCGACCTGATAGGATTTTAAAGCATATTCAAGCAATACTTTCTTCTCAAAAGAATTGGCTACTCCATAAACCTCGTTTGGATTTTTTTTGATTTTCTCAATTGCCTCATCATAATATTTCTTGGCTTTGGTATCATTTTTCTGTAACTGAAAATTATACCCTAAATCAACCAAAAGCGTGGCTTGTTTGTATTTATCCAATCGTTCCTGAATGGCTTTTTCAGCAGGTTCAAACTGTTGCAATTGTTGGAGGCAATCTATTTTTCGCTGAAAATAAAAAGGATTTGAAGGCAATCCGTCTAATAACTCTTGATAACTGACTAATGCTTTATCAAAATCGCCTTTATCATAATAATACTGAGCCAACTGATCGTTTTGGGCGAACATTGATGTCGAAAAAAGCAAGATTATATACAGAAGTTGTTTTTTCATGATGGTACATTTATAAGCCGATCCTTTTTTTACCTAAAGATTACCAGTAGATTTAAGTCATCAACCCAGCTTTACTTTTTTCTTTACTCTTTACAAAAATACTTCATTTGAGGTTTGAAAACCAATTTTTTTCAAAGGTCTTAATTTTGTTGTTCCCACAAGTATAAAATTAATTACATTGCGCCCTTTTTAAATTTAATAAAAACCTATGCGCACAACCAATCCCATTATTCGTAAGACCATTTCATTGATGACAATCGGCAGCATATTGTTTCTTTCCAGCTGTTCGAAAGACACCGAAGATGAACAAGAACCTATTGAAACACCACCTACTAGTAATTTGGTTATTGAAAACACAAACACTTTTGCTTCTATAAAAGTATCAGCAACTGATTTTGATTATTGGAATTCTCACGGCGTCAATACCGCCGAAACTACCGAAAAAATAAAAACTCTCTGTAAAACAGAATTATATACTGTTTTGAAAGATGATTTTGATTTTGTCATATTCGTTATGAATAATGCCAACTATCCTGCCAATATGCCTACAGGCGAATATGTTCATGTAAAGAATGATACAAAAGGTATTGGTCTTAAACTCTTTGACAATACTGCTAGTTATGGTTCAGCAGGAAAGTTGCAGGGTGTTTATTTTTTATATAAAAACAACATTGACCAAGGACCAATTATTCACGAAATGACACACCGATGGGCCAATTGGGTTGTCCCACAAACTTATTCCGGACATTGGGATAACGTAAATGGTATCTTGAAAAGTGTTAGCAATAATCTTGCTGATATTGAACTTTATCTAATGGGACTTATTCCCGCTTCTCAAATTAAGGATCCTGAAAGTCTTGCCATTTACAATGACAGCCGTTATGTTGATAAAATAAGAATCCCTAGTGGTTTAGATGCTCAAAAATCATTCAACTCTCTTGTGGTTGTACTTACACCAACTGAATTATCTGAAACTGAAATCAACAATTACAAAACCAAAATTGATCATATAACGCGTACTGGTGCTACTCCTATTGGGTATCAAAATCTTTGGGAGAAAACCAACGGTAAGGCTGTTCTTAACATTGGTAACCTGAACACACATAAGAAATAGATTTTACATCTTCTAACATCAAAAAAAGGTATCCAAATGGATACCTTTTTTTGATATTGCTCATAAATTAGTCTATGATATCAAACCCACAATAAGGGCGTAAAACCTCTGGAATTACGATTCCTTCCGGAGTCTGGTAGTTTTCTAAAATTCCAGCAAGAACTCTTGGCAAGGCTAATGAACTTCCGTTAAGAGTATGTGCCAATTGGTTTTTCCCTTCTTTGTCTTTGAAACGCAATTTCAAACGATTGGCTTGAAAAGTCTCAAAATTAGACACTGATGAAATTTCCAACCAACGCTCTTGAGCTGTTGAATACACTTCAAAATCATATGTTAAAGCCGAAGCAAAACCCATATCTCCTCCACAAAGACGTAAAACTCTATACGGTAATTTCAATTCTTGAAGAATACTTTTTACATGTTCAACCATTCCGTCTAGTGCTTGATACGAATTATCAGGATGCTCTACACGAACGATTTCTACTTTATCAAATTGATGCAAACGATTTAAACCACGTACATGCGCTCCATAAGAACCTGCTTCACGACGGAAACAAGGTGTGTAACCTGTACACAAAACAGGCAATTCGTTTTCAGATAAAATAACATCTCTAAAAATGTTAGTTACTGGAACCTCAGCCGTTGGAATCAAATACAAATTATCTGTTGCGTCATGGTACATTTGTCCTTCTTTATCTGGCAATTGTCCAGTTCCGTATGCTGATGCTTCGTTTACCAAATGAGGCACTTGGTATTCTTTGTACCCCGCATCGGTATTTTTATCTAAAAAATAAGAAATTAACGCTCTTTGTAATTTAGCTCCTTTCCCTTTATAAACAGGAAATCCTGCACCTGTTATTTTATTTCCTAATTCGAAATCAATAATATCGTACTTTTTTACCAATTCCCAGTGTGGTTGTGCTCCTTCGTGCAATACAGGAATATCTCCTTCCTGAAAAACGTTTAGATTTTCCTCAGGCGTTTTTCCAACAGGAACAATATCTGCAGGAAGATTAGGCAACATGTATAGTTTTTCTGTTAATTCATTGGCCAAAACAACTGCATTTTCGGCAAGAACTTTACTTTTTTCTTTTAACAGAACTGTTTTTTCTTTTAGAATTGTAGCTTTTGATTTTTCGCCAGCTTTCATCAAATCACCAATATCTTTGGATAATTTATTAGATTCGGATAAAACAGTATCTAACTCTACTTGTGTAGCACGACGTTTTTCGTCTAATTGTACCACTTCTTCAACAATAGATTTGGCATCCATATTTTTTTTTGCCAAAGCATTGATTACTTTCTCCTGATTCTCTCTAATAAATGCGATTTGTAACATAGTTTGATTTTTATAACTAAATAATGGAAGCAAATTTAAGGAAATGTTTGATAACAACTAGACAAAGTTTGTTTTGTATACTTTTTTTTGATTTTGTAGTATATATATCACTAATTCTAAAACCCCAAAATTATTTTCAAAAAGCAAAGAAATGATATTCATGCAATTAAAAACTTTTAAAACTTAACAAACAATTATTTAAAAAAACGTACGTTTGTATAGTAATATAAATAAAAAAGAAATGAAAAAACTTATTTTACTAGTCGCTTTAGGCTTTATATCGACTGGTGTATTTGCTCAAAGTCCGCTTGAAAAAGGTGGAGTACAATTAAACGCAGGTGTAGGAGTTACAGACTGGGGTATTGTTCCTGTCTATTTTGGTCTTGATTACGGAATCGCTAAAGATGTTACACTTGGAGGTCAAATCGCTCTTCTAACAAATGATGATCCGTACTATTATAACAACTCTAATTACAATAATAACACTGCGATAGGAATTGGTATTAATGGAAATTATCATTTCAATAGGATAATGCACATTCCAAGTAAATTTGACTTCTATGCAGGTTCCAATCTTACAGCTTATATTTGGAATTATGACAACCATGACTATCACCCAGACTACGATACTGTAGGTTTTGGACTTCAGGTAGGTGGTCGCTATTTCTTTACCAATAAATTTGGTATTAACCTAGAGTTAGGCGCAGGTACAGCAACAAATGGTGCAAAATTTGGAGTTACCTTCAAACTTTAGCATTATTAAATATAAATTTCAAAAGCCATCTGAAAAATCAGGTGGCTTTTTTTTATTCAATACCATTGTAAATTTCATTAAGTTCTCTCTTTCTTTCAAATAGTTAAAATATTATTTCACTCTTTTAAAAGAGACTGTATAAGATATATTGGTTAAAGCATCAAAGTATACTCCTAAAAGTAAATCTTTCTCTGCTATATAATTTAAAGAAAAACTAGAGCCTGGATAATTATCTTCTCTTAAAAGAATATAGATTCTTAATACATCCGAAGAATTAGTCCAAACTGCTTTTTCAATATTGATCGATTTAGGATTACAAAATGTAGCTTTTAATAATCCGTTATCTCTAACTTCTGAAATATTTATTTCGCCTACTCCTTCCGTTCTGCCCCAAAGACCTTTAATTAGATTTTTGTCCGCTTTTCTCGATTGTTTTATAAGAATCGAGTGCTCAGAAACATCTTTAGTTATAGCGATTCTGTTTTTTGCATTAAGCTGATAAGACTGAATAGAAAATCCTAAAAACAAGACTACAAACAACCTTGACAACCTTAATAGAAGAGTATTTTTTTTCATATGGATATACTATTTTTTATTTTAATATCGTATCGCAATTTTTCGATCATATCAGTGTTTATACAATCATAGCGATTTAGTGACTGCTAGTTTTACTGTATCATCTTTTATAAAGACAACCAACTCCGAAGTAAACCGAACTTCTTAGCCTTTGAAATGAGAAAAATTCCCATAAAAACCTTTATTAACTTGTATATAAAGATATTTATTTTTTTGTCCAAATTAGCCCAAAACAAAGTTAATATATTGATTCACAATAAAATACAAATGAATAAAAATCAAACATAACCAATAAACTAAACTTTAGGGAATCTAATAATCTTGGAACCGCATCAATTTTATTAAAAACATTCAAATTCACAGTTATTCAACGATTTATGAAAAATCATTCCTTATATTTGATATGATATCTTAAAAATATACAATGAAAAAAACACATCTGCTTGTATTTTTATTTTTGACGATTGCTGGTTATGCTCAAAATAGCAATTTACAATTGCACAATATTGCTGCCTCCGAGATGAAAATTGCAGCCAAAAAAAAGAATTTGGTTACTAATCCAAATACCCAGAACTATGATATCACTTATCATAAACTGCAGTTTACGGTAAATCCAGCAAATTATTTTATTTCTGGAATTGTGACCACCACTTTTACAGCATTATCTAATCTTTCTACTGTCACTTTTGATTTAACCAATCAATTAACCGTGAATTATGTCACTCAAAATGGATTGGCATTGCCATTTACACAAAACGCCAATAACGAATTGGTCATTACGTTACCAACCGTTCTGAATTCCGGAGCATCTACAACCGTTGTAATCTCTTATTCTGGTCCTCCCGCAAATGGAGATGATGCTTTTACCACATCTATACATGACGGTTCACCCATTTTATACACCTTGTCTGAACCTTATGGAGCAAAGGATTGGTGGCCTTGCAAACAAGATTTGAATGACAAAGTAGACGCCATTGATATTTATATTACAGCTCCAGCCCAATATGTAAGTGTCGCAAATGGTATTGAACCCGCAGCACCTGTCATTAATGGAGCCAGTAAAACTACCCATTTTCATCATGGCTATCCCATTCCCGCCTATTTGATTGCCATAGCGGTAACCAATTATAGTGTGTACAACCAAACCGGAGGTACTGCTCCTAACCAATACCCAATTATCAATTACATTTATCCAGAAACTTTAGCATCTGTACAAACTCAACTGGATCAAACACCACTGATTCTAAATTTATATGAAAGCCTTTTTGAAATTTATCCTTTTCATACCGAAAAGTATGGTCATGCCCAATTTGGCTGGAGTGGTGGCATGGAACACACGACTGTATCTTTCATGAATAATTTTGATCGAGGTCTAATTGCTCACGAAATGGCGCACCAATGGTTTGGCGACAAAATTACTTGTGGCAGCTGGAAAGACATTTGGCTTAACGAAGGTTTTGCTACTTATGTTTCCGCTTTGGTAATAGAGAATTTTAATGGTCAAAATGCTTTTGTAAACGAAAAAACAAGAATGATCAATAACATCACCTCTCAACCTAATGGAGCAATATATCTGACTGATGCTGAACTGGCCGATATAAACAGAATTTTTGACGCTCGACTAACCTATCATAAAGGCGCCATGGTCTTGAATATGCTCCGTTTCAAAATGGGAGATGCTTTATTTTTTCAGGGTGTCAAAAATTATTTAAAAGATGCTAACCTAGCCTATAAATATGCCAAAACTCCCGACTTACAAGCGCATTTGGAGGCCGTTTATGGCAGTAGTCTAACTGAGTTTTTTAATGATTGGGTGTACAACCAAGGCTACCCTACTTATACCATTTCGGCTCAGAACATAGAAGGTGGGAAAGTTAAATTTATTATCAATCAAACGCAATCAGATCCGTCGGTTTCCTTTTTTGAGATGCCGGTACCGATCCGCGTTTTTGGTGCAGGCGGACAACAATTGGATTTGGTTTTAAACAATACGGTTAATGGAGAAAATTTTACCGAAAATGTTCCTTTTACCATTACAAATCTGGCTTTCGATCCTAATAAAAATATTATTTCGAAAAATAGCACAGTTGCTTTGGGACAAAAAAGCTTTGATTTGAATGCGATCCGATTATCTCAAGATTCTGTAACCAATACACTTTCCCTTGAAATACCAAACGGAATCGTAATCCAAAAAGCAGTATTTCACAATATGGCTGGTCAGAAAATAAAAGAAACGAGTTCTGTATCTACTTGGGATATCACCTCTTTGCCAGCTGGAGTTTACTTTATTAATATTGTCACCAATTCTGGCAAGAAAAAATTTAAGTTTGTTAAGAACTAACTAATTTCACGAAGAGACAAAAAAGACACAGAGATTCACAAAAATTTTATGCTTTGCCTCTTCGGGAAATAACCTTAATTATTCTCTTTTAATCTCGTGACCCACAAATTCTTCTAAAGTAGTAAACATATCGTCTACAGAAAGTACTTCGAAGTCAGGATGTGATTTCAGAAAATTAGCGTTTAAAGTAATTAGGTTTTCTTCGATTTCAAAGAAAGTGTCATTATTCAGCAAATCTCTTATGGGATTTACACCTTCTAACTTCCCTTTCAAGAATTTATTGAGCTTTACACTGCTCATTAATTTTACTTTTTTGCTTTGTTGTTGAAATAATTCCAAATGTTTTTCGGCACCAATTAATGCCAAACCTTCTTCTATCAATTCATTCAACTCTTTATCCCAACCGGATTGATGTACAAATTGCGCAAAATTTCCAGTAACATATTGAGAGTAATAATAATCTAAGTAATAACTCATCAAGGCATCTTCATGAATCAAATCGTCGTTCACACCTTCCTCACGCATTAAATTGATTACCGAAATATTAGAATGAATCACATCTTGAAGATTCTCACTATTCATTGCCGTTTCTGAAACTATTATTCTACCGAATTCCATAAGTTTTATATTTAAATTCTTTGATGCAAATTTCAACTAAATTAAAGCACAAAAGAAACACAAAAGTGATTTATCTGACATCAAATCCGTCATTATTCTTTTTCTCGTTCATTTTTGCAACTAAAGCTTTCAAACGCAATGCTTGTGCTTTTTTCTCTTCTTGAAGTTTAGCTTTTTTTCGATTTAGCAATTTGGTATGTAAAGCCTTATTTTTAGTGTTTTTTTCAGGTCCTTTTGCCATAATTTATACTCTTCTTTTATTGCGCTGCAAATATAAAAAATAGCAAGAATAGATTATTGGCACTTTTAGAATTAGAACCAATTTCTACCGAATTCCATAAGTTTTATATTTAAATTGAATCCCAAAAGGATAAAAGCAATAAATTTTAAGAGTTGAACAAAAACAAATACTGTAAGAAAATAATATTTACATTATGTACCTTTGGTCCACTTACAAGTACTAACTTTATTCTGCTCAACAAATCATTAAAAAATACGCTAAATGGAAAAAAGAATAACATTAGAATATTACGTTTTAGATGTATTCTCGAATACAAGCTACAAAGGAAACCCATTATCAGTCGTTTTTACAAATGGTATTTTAGGGTTAGATGAATATCAAAATATTGCAAAAGAATTTGGCTATTCTGAGACTTCTTTTGTTTATTACTCCAAAGCCCAAAAAACATTAATGGTACGTTCATTTACACCAACTGGTATTGAAATAGAGGGTGCGGGACATAATTTGTTAGGAGCAGTTTGTGGAGCTTTATTAAAAAAAATGCCAATATTTGATGAACAAGATGAGAACAATCGTTTTGTGATAATGAAACATTCTCCCATAAAATTAACGGTAAGCTTTGACCCTGCCACTCAATATCCTATAGTTCAGATGCATCAAAAAGCAGCTTCCATAGGAGTAGAAATACCAACTTATAAAATTGCAGTAGCACTTGGTTTAAAAATTGAGGATTTAGACAGTAATGATTTTGTCCCTACGATTGTAAAAACAGAAGTTGCTCACACTATGGTTCCCATTAAAAACAGCCAAATACTTAATGATTGTGTTCCTGACAACAAACTTTTGATTGAAATTTCAAAAGAATATCAATTTGAAGGATTTTATTGTTTTACTATTTCCAACCAAAATGAAGGAAATATAGCCGAAGCACGATTTTTCAACCCAATAATTGGTATAAATGAAGACCCCGCTACAGGAACGGCTGCAGGACCTTTAATTGGTTTCTTGACGAAAAAGAAATATACACAACCAAATAAGGAATATAAAATTCTACAAGGTGTAAAATTAAACCAGCCTTCGCTGATTGAAGTTATGAATAGAGAAAATGACATCTTGGTTGGCGGCTCATCTATTATTACAATGCGTGGCGAACTTTATCTTTAAAACAAATTTAATAACATAAATATGAAGCCATTATAGAAATGACATAATGGAATGAATATTCAAGCCCATATAAAAAACAGAAAACTTTTTGTGCCAGTCTTTCGTACAAAAGATTACTTCATCTGGTTTTAATTGACAACGGAGTTCCATGAATATATTTGTAACAAATAGCGAGATTAGCTCCTAATAAAACTACAAAACTCTCAATTCTATTGCTTATTTTTGCACTCAATAAAGTTGAATTATAAAATAAGCCTAACGAAAATTTGGTTGTCAAATCCAGTTTTATTAGGCGAATTATATATAATCAATAAAAAAATTAATATCTACATATGATACAGAATCCAAAAAGATATACCATTACAGCGGCATTGCCATATACGAATGGACCTATACATATTGGGCATTTGGCGGGGGTTTACGTGCCTTCAGACATTTATTCTCGTTATTTGCGTTTGCAGGGAAAAGACGTTTTATTTGTTTGCGGAAGCGATGAACATGGCGTTGCAATTTCGATGAAAGCCAAAAAAGAAGGCATTACGCCACAAGAAGTAATTGACAAATATGATGGAATCATCAGTAAATCATTCTCTGATTTTGGTATTTCATTTGACAATTACTCAAGAACTTCGGCAAAAATTCATCATGACACCGCTTCGGAATTTTTTAGAAAACTGTACGACAAAGGTGATTTTATTGAAGAAATAACAGAGCAATTATATGATGCCAAAGCCAATCAATTTTTGGCAGACCGTTTTGTAATCGGAACTTGTCCAAAATGTGGTAATGAAGAAGCTTATGGAGACCAATGCGAAAAATGTGGTTCTACGCTAAATGCAACCGATTTAATTAACCCAAAATCGACCATTACGGGAGAAACTCCTGTTCTGAAATCAACTAAACACTGGTTTTTACCTTTGGATCGTTATTCGGAATTCCTGAATGAATGGATTCTTGTTGGTCACAAAAACGACTGGAAACCGAATGTTTACGGACAAGTAAAATCTTGGATCGATGGCGGACTAGAGCCACGTGCAGTAACCCGTGATCTTGATTGGGGAATTGATGTTCCGGTAGAAGGAGCCGAAGGAAAAAAATTATATGTGTGGTTTGATGCACCAATTGGTTACATCTCGTCTACCAAAGAGTGGGCACAACGCGAAGGAAAAGAGTGGGAACCATACTGGAAAGATCAAGATACAAAGTTGGTACACTTCATTGGGAAAGACAATATCGTTTTTCACTGTGTGATTTTCCCAGCTATGCTAAAAGCCGAAGGAAGTTACATTTTACCAGATAATGTTCCTGCAAATGAGTTCTTGAATTTAGAAGGAAACAAATTATCTACTTCTAAAAACTGGGCGGTTTGGTTGCACGAATACTTGGAAGAATTCCCGAACCAACAAGATGTTTTACGTTATGCCTTAACATCAAACGCACCCGAAACCAAAGACAATGATTTTACCTGGAAAGATTTTCAGGCAAGAAACAACAATGAATTGGTTGCGATTTATGGAAACTTCATTAATCGTGTAGTGGTGTTGACCAATAAATACTACAATGGAATTGTACCTCAACCAAATGAATTATCTGAAGTTGATGAACAAACCTTGACAGAATTAAAAGCGTATCCAGCCGTAATCTCTAGTTCATTAGAAAGATACCGATTCAGAGAAGCTTTGGGCGAGATGATGAATGTAGCCAGACTTGGAAACAAATATTTGGCAGACGAAGAGCCTTGGAAAATGGTTAAAACTGATCCAGACCGTGTACAAACTCAAATGTATGTTGCCTTGCAAATTGCTGCTGCTTTAAGTTCGCTTTGTGAGCCTTTCTTACCATTTACAGCTGCAAAATTATCTCGAATCTTAAAGATAGAAACACCAATTAATTGGAAAACTATAACCGATAATTCTGATTTGCTTCCTGCTGGTCACCAAATCGGAGAAGCAGAATTACTTTTCGCTAAAATTGAAGACGAGGAAATTCAAAAACAAATAGACAAGCTAGAAGCTACTAAATCTGCCAACAAAGCCGAAAATAAAGTAGCTGAACCGCAGAAAGACTTAATCCAGTTTGAAGATTTTGCTAAAATGGATATCCGTGTAGGAACTATTCTGGAAGCCGAAAAAATGCCAAAAGCCAACAAACTTTTGATTTTGAAAGTAGATACCGGAATTGATGTTCGTACCATAGTTTCCGGAATTGCTGAGAGTTTTAAACCCGAAGACATTATTGGAAAACGAGTAACAGTTCTTATAAATCTAGCGCCAAGAAGCCTTCGTGGTGTAGAAAGTCAAGGAATGATCTTGATGACTACCAATGCCGAAGGAAAATTGGTTTTCGTAAATCCTGATGCAGATGGCGTTGGGAATGGAGAAACAATAAATTAATTTAAATTGGGATAAAAATGTTTAAGAAATTATCTATAATAACATTTTTATCCTGGTTTTTTGCTTTAGCAATCTGGCAAACAATTTTCAATTCGCACCCTGTATTGTCTGAGATCTTATGGGAGATTCATACCATTTTTTCAAGTGTAATCTTGTTTTTCATTTTATTGAATCTATTTGGAAATGAACATATATTAGACTTAATAAAATTTACTTTTAGAATTGTTTTTAAAGTCTGGATTATAATATTCATAGCATTCTCAATGCACAAATCCTTCGATCAAAAAGCTTTTATATTAACCGCTACATTTGTTTTCGGATATTTAGAAGGGCTAATTGATATTAATTCCTGGCTAAAAAACACTTCATTAAAGATCCCATTATTAAACAACACAAAATACAATAAAATGATGGTCAGCATTATTTTTATTTCAATGATTCATATATTTTGTGCTTTTATTGCCTTAGTTTTTTTTAATATTGAATAAAGAATACCCTATGAATCTAAAAGTAATTGCCTTCGATGCTGATGATACCTTATGGATCAACGAAACCTATTTTGATGAAACCGAAAAAAAATTCTGTGGTTTGATGGAAGATTATCTTTCCCATCAAGGAATTTCACAAGAGCTTTTCAAAGTAGAAATAGACAATCTCAAATTGTATGGTTATGGTATCAAGGGCTATATCCTTTCAATGATAGAAGCGGCGATGACAATCTCAAACAATACGATTCCTGTTGAAATTATTGAGAAAATCATTCAATACGGGAAAGAATTACTCGAAAAACCAATCGTATTATTAGATGGAGTCGAAGAAACATTGGAATCATTATATGGAAAATATAAATTGGTGGTTGCCACCAAAGGAGATTTACTGGACCAACGCAGAAAATTACACAATTCAGGTTTAGGGCACTATTTTCACCATATCGAAGTAATGTCAGACAAACAAGAAGTTGATTATTCAGATTTGATCAAACGTTTAGAGATACAACCTGAGGAGTTTTTTATGATTGGCAATTCCTTAAAATCGGATGTACTACCCGTTTTGGCCATTGGCGGACATGCCGTTCACATCCCTTTTCACACCACATGGGCACATGAAAAGATAGACCATAAAGTTGAGCACAAAAATTTCAGGGCATTTGAAAAAATAACTGAAATTTTAACGCTATTGTAACTATAAAAACCCATTTTAAAAACAAACTGACCTAGCTAAAATGCTTTTTATTTAGTATTTTAGCTAGGTTTTTATTCTTAGCGCTCTTCACCAAAAAAGTTTCCGTTACAGTAGCATTTTGACGACAAAAAATACTAATACTATGAAAAAGCTTTTAGACTTAGACAATTGGAATCGAAAAGAACATTTCCTTTTCTTCAAACAAATGCAAGAACCTTTCTTTGGAGTAACAGTTAATATCGATTGCACCAAAGCGTATGAAACTTCCAAAACTCTTGGCACTACTTTTTTCATTTATTATTTTCACAAAACTCTGGTAGCGGTCAATGCTATTACAAATTTCAAATACCGCATAGAGAATACCCATATTTACATATACGACCAGATTGACGGATCTGCAACGATAAGCCGTTCCGATGGTACTTTTGGATTTTCATTAATAGAATACCATCCCGATTATACTGTTTTTGAACACAACGCAATAGTCGAAATCGAGCGCATTCAAAACACAACGGGTTTATTTACCAGAGAATTTAAAGACGATAACCTCATTCATTTTTCGGCAATTCCCTGGCTAAATTTCACCTCGCTCTCACACGCTCGTAATATGACCTTTCCTGATAGTTGTCCTAAAATTTCTTTTGGTAAGATGATGGTTTCCGAAGATGGCAAAAGAACCATGCCAATGTCAATTCATGTACATCACGGATTGATGGATGCCATGCATGTAGGACAAATGGTAGATTATTTTCAGGAAATAATGAATCAATAAACACAATTGATATAAAATGGAAATCGTATTTTTGGGTTCATTATAACCCAATTTACTTAGTCCATAAGCATAAAATCATGAGAAAATTAATCACTTTTTTGATTCTAATCCATAGTTCCCTACTCTTAAGCCAAACGCTATTGACTAGTTATCCTTTAGAACTAAAAAAATCAAAAGAATACAGACAAATTGTAAATGCCGAAAATACCATTACCCATGATGTATTTGTATTTGCTACAGACAAAGAAAATCTCACGATTCTAAAATACAATAGTGCCTTATTCCTATCCGCACAACATACACAAGTACGACCTGATTTAACATACAAGCTGTTGGTAGGATATAGTTTTAATGACGATGGAAACCCAACCCTTTATTGGTCTTCCGAAGATTTAAAAAAAATTATAGCCGTTCAATATGATTTAAACACAAAAATTTCTACAACTCTTAATTACGATTTACCATTATCAAATGAGTCAATTGTAACCACATTTCAAGAGAGCAATAATTTTTATATACTAACAAGAAAAGATGAAGAACAAAAACTGGTTCTTTATATTTTCAAAAACGGCAAAAAAGAAGAAAAAACATTGGATTTCTCTTCTTTTAAATTCCAAAACAGAAATGCTAAACCATTAACTCTAACTCAAATTCTTGAAGTTTGTCCTGTCGAAAAAATAGAGCCTAATCAGTTCAATCCGTTATTCAAAGGCACACAAAAAACAAAAATGTATGTCTTGAGAAATCGCATATTACTCACTCTAGATCATAATTTTAATGAAACTCAGGCATTCGATATTGACTTAAACACCTTTGAAATCCAAGAAAAAAAATTTACACAACCCACACCAAAAAGAGCAGTAGGATTGGCTAATTCTTTTTACCATGAAAATAAAATATACCAATTCAACACTAATGAGGATGAGTTATTATTTGAAATAAAAGACTATAAATCGAATGAAATAATCAAAACCATTCAGGTTCCAAAAACAGATACTATTTCCTTCAAGAGTTCTCCTTTATTAATTCAAATTGATGGTCAAAGATCAAAAGAAATAAAAAATACCGCTAAGTTTCTGCAACGTTTATTGTTTCTGAATACAGGATTAACAGTTTATAAGACGCCTAAAAGCATTTTGATTACATTAGGAGGCACAAGTGACCCCCAAACCAATTATGTTGACCTTTCCACAAGAATAAGTGCTGCAGTCGAAGCGAATTTTACTGACATTGCCTATGATTTGCTAAACAATGTAGGTCCAACAACTGTTTATTTTGAAAGTGTATTTGATAAAAAACTACAACAAACCAAAAAAGAGCAAGAACCACTTGCTATAGATTTTATTTCTCGTTTTAAAAACGAGCATTCCGAGATAAATTTAGAAAGTACCATCCGATTCAAAAACTACTATATTTTTGGGTATTATGATGTTTATGCCAAACAATATATTATGCGCAAATTTACTGACGGATTTGATCTTCCTTTTTAACACAAAATCAGCTTTATGACTCCAAATGTCTCATAAAGTAGTATAATTTCAGAATAGCTTTTATCCTAAAAAAAGATTTTCGTGAGTAATTTTTTTTTAACTTTACTGAAAACTAAAGATTATGCTATCAAAAAACATTGAAACTGCGTTAAACAAACAAATCCGTATAGAAGCTGAATCCTCTCAAACCTATTTATCGATGGCTTGTTGGGCTGAAGTGAACGGATTAGAGGGAATCGCTCAATTTATGTACGCTCAATCAGATGAGGAGCGTTTGCACATGCTCAAATTAATCAAATATGTAAACGAACGTGGTGGTCATTCTCAAGTTACCGACTTGAAAGCTCCAAAAACAACATACGAAACTTTCAAAGGAATGTTTGAAGAATTATACAAACACGAAGTTTTTGTTTCGCAATCGATTAATGAATTAGTACATATTACGTTTGAAGAAAAAGATTATGCCACTCATAATTTCTTGCAATGGTATGTAGCTGAACAAATTGAAGAAGAAGCTACTGCCAAATCAATTTTAGACAAAATCAACTTGATTGGTGATGACAAAGGCGGATTGTATCTTTTTGATCGAGACATTCAGCAAATCGCACCTAACAATACTGCTACTACAGCCAAATAATTAAGACACTTCTTATAAATAAATCCTCAAATTGTTTTAGTCACAATTTGAGGATTTTTTTTGCTTCAAAAAACGTTAAATTTTATTTAGAATAGATAAAAATAACATACATTTGCCCTAGTATTTAACACTTTACACATTGAGCAAGAAAGAAAAAGAGAAAAAGAAGAAAAAGGATAAAAAAAAAGAAATCCTTAAAAAGATAAAAGTGGCGGAAAACTGCAAATCTAGTTGTTGTGAAAAATACAAAAAAGGTGAAAAAAAGCGTTGCAGTCGTTGTCCAATGTTTGATTTACTAAGAAAACATTAGTATTGTAAGCAGTTAGAATTGCTTATATTAATATTTTTAATTCCCTGTTGGTTTGTAATGAACCATTCGTAATAGTTAATTTATATTATTGAAAAAGAGTTCCGTAATCACGGAACTCTTTTTTTATGGCTTAATTATTTTGATTCTCCAGATTGGGTTTCTTTCAAATTTAAAAAAGATACAATCAGCTGCTTACTTCCCAAACAACGTAATTTCGTTTGCTAGCACTTCGGTTATATAACGTTTATACCCGTTCTTATCTTCATAGCTTCTGTGAGTCAGTTTACCATCTATCCCAATTTGTTTCCCTTTAGTAACAAACTTCTCTATGATTTCTGCGGTTTTTCCCCAAGCCACAACGGTGTGCCATTCAGTTTGGTCTATTCGCTCACCTTTGTCGTTTTTGTAGCTGTCGTTGGTGGCAATAGCTAAATTAGCTACCTTTCTTCCTCCGTCCAAAGTTTTAACTATTGGATCATTTCCTGCGTTTCCGATTAATTGTACTCTGTTTTTCATGGCGTGTAAAATTTAAATGTTAGTGTGTATATGTTATTGTTGAAATCAAAATTACATTGTTTCATTTCGACTTGGCAAAGATGCGACAGCTTGCAAAACTTATTCGGTTACTAACTGTTTACTTTCGGTTGTAATTGTTTGTAAACGTTTGTAACCGGAATTTTCTGAGCATATATAAGACTTTAGCCTATACATCATTCAAAATATAAAAATAAATTTCAAGAAAATACTATATTGTATTGCATAGTAATATTAATAAGATATATCTTTGTAATAAAAGCTATACGATTATGAAAAAATTATTCTTTTTATTCATTGTTTTCTTTACAACTAATCTTTCATTTTCACAAAATATAGAAAGTAAGGTCGATAGTATAATTTTAAAAGAATTTAAGGATACAAATGGCCCTGGTGGAGTATTCTTAATTTCAAAAAAAGGCAAGCCTGTCTACAAAAAAGCTTTTGGTCTTGCTAATTTGGAATTAGATGTAAAGTTATTTCCAAAAGATGTTTTCCAAATTGGTTCAATGACGAAACAGTTTACGGCAATTGCAATTCTAATTTTAGAAGAACAGGGAAAACTAAGCGTAAATGATCCTATTTCTAAATTTATTCCAGACTATCCTAAAGGCAATTCGATCAAGATTCATCATTTATTAACCCATACATCTGGTATTAAAGATTTTACAAAAATGAAAACAATTTCTGAAATTGCCCAAAAAGAAATTGCTCCGAAAGAAATGGTAGATTTTTTCAAAAATGAACCTGTTGATTTTGCTCCCGGTGAAAAGTTTGAATATAATAATTCAGGATACGTTGCACTTGGCTATATCATAGAATTAGCATCTAAAGAGAAATACGAAGACTTTATCAAGAAAAACATTTTTGATAAAATAGGAATGAACGACTCTTACTATGCGAGCGACAGAAAAATAATAGCAAATAGAGCCTATGGTTATCATAAAAAAAGCAATGGATATGTTAACAAAACAGTCATAAATTTTAGTGTTCCATTTTCCTCTGGTTCTTTAATGTCCACTTTGGATGATATGTTAAAATGGCAAAATGCTCTTAATCAAAATTTATTGTTACAACCAGCAAATCTTGAAAAGGCATTTACGAAATACAGCCTCAATAATGGCGAAAAAATTGAATATGGATACGGATGGCATTTAAAAAACATCAATGGTGTACCTACTCGAGAACATGGCGGAAGTATTTTTGGTTTTAAATCTATGGCCGTTTACATTCCAGATGAAGATACTTATGTTTTAGGATTTAGCAATTGCGATTGTAATTCACCAACCCAAGTAACAAGAGATATAGCAAAATTGGTTATTGAAAACAAAAATCAAAAATAGAATATCAAATAAAAACAATTTAATGGAACACTTTTTTAGGCTAAATTTAAACTCAAAATTGTCTATTTAACTTCTGCCCTAAAGAAAAGTATACAGGTAAAATTTTCCGACTACATGAAGCTCGGAAACCACACACAATTACTCATAACTACATCTATAACAAAACTTTATATCCTTACCCAAGGCAATTCAGAGATTAATTCATTAACTTAGTTAGAAATCTATTCAATTAAAACTAAAGTTATGGAAACTAAAATGATATGGGCAAACTTAGCTTCAACTGATTTACTAAAGACAGCTCAATTTTATACTGATTTAGGTTTTAAACAAAATTGTCAAATGACTGACGAATTGGTAAGTGTCATTTTTGCAGACAATAATTTTGTGATTAACTTTTTTTCAACCAAAAGGTTTGAAACTGCTTTGAAGGGTAAATCCATTAACACTAAAATCGAAAATGAAATTATCTTTTCTTTATCTGCTGACAGCAAAGAAGATGTAGATCTTTGGTTTGAAAAAGTTAAAAAAGCAGGTGGCAAAATTTTTTCAAATCCTGAAAAATTTGAGCAGGGCTATACTTTTGGTTTTGCGGATCCAGATGGTCATAAATTCAATTTTCTATATTGGCCAGGAATGTAATCTTCGTTTACCTCTATAAGAGTGGTAAATGTTGTACAACAGTATTTATAAACTTATTTTTTAAAAGTCGAACCAATTTTTACCTCTTTTATAACGATATAAAGCTGATCTTTTTTGTTTATCCTTCTAATTTTTTTCGATAAAAAAGATTTTAAATTGTAAGAAAACAATTCCAGAACTAATTAGATTTGTTGCATTGTTTCAAACTTTATACTTATGAAAAAAAATCTATTAAATCATTCATCGGCTAATTACATAATTGCAAGAATTGATAGGCTTGAAAATGAAAGTAAAGCACTTTGGGGAGAAATGAATCCAACTGAAATGTTAGCTCACTGTAATTCTTGTAACAAGCAAATCTTTGAAGAAAGCAGATCACAAAGTAGTACAAATATCAAACAATATTTTTTAAGAATATTAGCATTGTATTTAGCTCCAAATTTTAGTAAAAGGAGAATAAGTGAGGAAAGACATGATACAAAAGGTAAAATTGACCCATTAGAATTTGAAACTCAAAAAGAACTTTTTAAAGTACTCATCAATAAATTCCCTCAGAACAAAGAAACATTAACAGTAACACACCCTGCTTTTGGAAATATCTCAACAAACGAATGGGGAATTGCTGCATATAAACACATGGATCATCACTTAAGGCAATTTGGTGTATAACAAAATCTTCTGGATAACAGCTAAGACTTTGTTACATATAGCACAAACAATGAAATGACGTTGCTTTAAACTAATTATTCACATAAAATTCTCTTATTATTATGCAAGCCAAAATAAAGAAAGTAGAATTACGAAATTTAGCTTTTGAGGATTACAGACAACTCAAAAACTCTATGGTAGAATCGTATCCAGAAATGGCCGATTCCTATTGGCGTCCCAGTCATATCCAGAGATTATTGGATGTTTTTCCAGAAGGGCAGTTAGTGGTTTTGGCCGATGGAAAAGTGGTGGGCTCTGCCCTATCTCTGATCGTTGATGAAAGTCTGGTGGATAAAAAACATAATTATTTACAAATTGTTGGCGATTATTCTTTTTCGACACACAATCCTCAAGGTGAAATTTTGTACGGAATAGATGTTTTTATTCATCCCAATTATAGAGGACTGCGCTTAGGAAGGCGTTTATATGATGCCCGAAAAGAATTATGTGAAAAACTGAATCTAAAAGCAATTGTTTTTGCAGGAAGAATTCCTAATTACGCACAGTACTCAGATAAAATGCCCCCTAAAAAATACATCGAAAAAGTAAAAGACAAAGAACTGCACGATCCTGTACTTTCATTTCAGTTGAGCAATGATTTTCATGTTCTTCGGATCATGAAAAATTATTTAGCCGGCGATGAAAGCTCAAAAGAATTTGCAGTACTATTAGAATGGAATAATGTTTATTATGAGGATAGTCCAAAATTAATTAGCAAGGAAAAAAACATCATTCGGTTAGGGTTAATTCAGTGGCAAATGCGTTCTCTGACTAACCTTCAAGCATTATTTGATCAATCAGAATTTTTTATAGATGCCGTTTCGGGTTATGGAAGTGATTTTGCATTATTTCCAGAATTATTCCCTGCACCACTTATGGCCGATTACAATCATTTGACAATGGCCGAAGCCATTCGTGAATTGGCAAAATATTCCGAGTCCATTCGTAAGCGCTTTCAAGAATTTGCCATTTCATATAACATAAATATCATTACGGGAAGTATGCCGTATCTGGAAAATGGTGATTTATATAATATTGGTTTTCTTTGTAAAAGAGACGGAACTTCTGAAATGTATACCAAAATTCACGTCACCCCAAACGAGGTGCAACATTGGGGAATGAAAGGAGGTTCAGAAATTAAAACTTTCGACACTGATTGTGGTAAAATAGGCATTATGATTTGTTACGATGTCGAGTTCCCGGAACTCTCCAGAATAATGTCTGATGAAGGAATGAATATTTTATTTGTACCCTTCTTGACCGATACACAAAATGCATACATTCGAGTTAAACACTGTGCTCAGGCTAGAGCTATAGAAAATGAATGTTATGTTGCCATTGCTGGCTGTGTCGGAAACTTACCAAAGGTGAATAACATGGATATACAATATGCGCAAGCAGCTGTTTTTACACCTGCTGATTTTGCATTTCCTAGTAATGGCGTCAAAGCCGAAGCCACACCAAATACAGAAATGACATTGATTGTAGATATCGATTTGAGATTGCTAAAAGATTTGCATGAACACGGAAGCGTAAGAATCTTAAAAGACAGACGAGACGATTTGTATCAGATAAAAAAGATTGAAAATTAACGGGTGTGCTCACAAACTAAACGCTTTTTCATAGATAAAACTTTGAATTCTACTTATGCATTTTTGATACGTTTAATTTTTTTTAATAAAAATTAACATTAATACGTTTAATCTGCGTTATCTATAGGTATTTTTACACTTAGATCGATTAAAAAAATAGCCATAAAAAGTAAAATATATGAAAATTTGCCTCGAATGTGGTGATCCCATTGTAGGTCGTGAAGACAAGAAATTCTGTAGTGATGGTTGTCGCAATGCCTATAACAATAAAATAAATAAGGATAGTACCAATTATATGCGTAATATCAATAACAAATTGCGTAAAAATTACCGAATTTTGTCAGAACTGAATATAGATGGAAAATCGAAAACAACTCGTGCCAAGCTGATGAGCAAGGGATTTGATTTTGAATTTTTCACGAATATTTTAAATACCA
This sequence comes from Flavobacterium aestivum, assembly GCF_026870175.2. Taxonomy (NCBI): domain Bacteria; kingdom Pseudomonadati; phylum Bacteroidota; class Flavobacteriia; order Flavobacteriales; family Flavobacteriaceae; genus Flavobacterium; species Flavobacterium aestivum. The sequence goes on from NZ_CP113977.2 coordinate 639,822, forward strand.
AATCGGGAAATACATACTATTTCCTGTACGACCAAGGTTATATGGTTCTGGATAATGATTTTTATGTGCTTGTTAAAAAAGATATTTAATACCCCTAAATAATGAAAAAAAATTTCTCGTCTATTATAATTGCTGTTTCTATCTTCTTGGTTTTAGGATTTCTATTTGTAACAATGATGCCTTCATGGTCTGCAGATGAAAACAAAAAAATTACTGAGTTCTCAACCTCAAGGGCTCTGGATCATATAAAAGCGATTGCCAAACAACCGCATTATGTAGGTACCAAAAACCACGAAGTTGTGGCCAATTATATCCTTAAAGAACTTCAAAAACTGGGGCTTCAAACTGCTACTCAAGAAGGTTTTACATTGAGCGATTGGGGAAATCTTGTAAAGTCAAAAAACATAATGTGCCGTATAAAAGGTACAGAAGATGGTAAAGCATTGCTCCTACTCTCCCATTATGACAGTGCACCGCACTCCTTTTCGCACGGAGCCAGTGATGATGCCTCAGGTGTGGCTACAATACTGGAAGGTGTTCGTGCTTTCTTGAATGCCAAAACCAAACATAAAAACGACATCATTATTCTGTTTACCGATGCTGAAGAATTAGGCTTAAATGGTGCTGCTCTTTTTGTTACCCAACACCAATGGGCAAAAGAAGTGGGGCTTGTTCTAAACTTTGAAGCCCGTGGCTCATCAGGTCCAAGTTATATGTTAATGGAAACCAACAAAGGTAATGCTGGTATGGTTCAAGAATTTGCCAAAGCGGGCGCTACATATCCAGTTTCGAATTCCTTGATGTATAGTATTTACAAAATGTTACCAAATGACACTGATTTAACGGTTTTTAGAGAACAAGGCGATATTCAAGGATTTAATTTTGCTTTTATCGACAGCCATTTTAATTACCATACTGCTCAGGATGATGTGGCGCATTTAGACAGAAGTACGCTGAAACATCAGGGTTCATACTTGATGCCTTTACTGAATTATTTTTCGAATGCTGATTTGAATGCTACGGCTTCAACAACAGATGATGTTTACTTCACAATTCCGTTTACGTTTATCAGCTATCCTTTTGCCTGGGTAATGCCAATGACATTGATAGCTGCAGGTTTGCTTATCATTTTGGTGTTTTTGGGTAAAGCCAAACGTATGTTGAAAGCTAAAGATATCATAAAAGGCTTTTTTCCTTTTTTGGGCGCTTTAATAGTTACCGGATTGATTACCTATTATGGCTGGAAAGGATTGCTTTTATTGAATCCTCAATACAATGATTTACTCAACGGTTTTACATACAACGGACACGATTATATTACAGCTTTTGTATTACTCAGTCTTTCGATATCCTTTTTCTTTTATCACGTTGCCTCAAAGTCAAAAGTGACTATGAATCATTATGTGGTTCCGCTATTGTTTTGGATTGTATTGAATGGATTTCTTGCCAACAGTTTACAAGGTGCAGGATTCTTGATTATTCCTGTTTATTTTGGATTATTGGCTTTTGCCGTATTTATCTTTAGCCAAAGATCTAATTGGATTTTAAATCTAATTTGTGGTATTCCCGCTTTATTGATTATTGGTCCGTTTATCGAAATGTTTCCGGTAGGTTTAGGTTTGAAAGTATTGTTTGGTAGCGCTATTTTGACCGTTTTGACATTTACCCTACTGTTGCCAGTTTTTGGGGATTTCTCCAAAAAAGGAGGCTGGTCTTTATTGCTATTATTAATGACTGTAGTCTTTTTGGCAAAAGCCCAGTACAATTCGGGTTATGAATTGGGCAAAGCCAAATCAAACAGTTTAGTGTATCTCTATAATGCAGACACAAACAAAGCCAATTGGGTCACTTATGACACCAATCTTGATTCATGGACAAAAAGCTATTTGGGTGAAAACCCAAAACATGCAAAAATATGGAATGATCTAAAATTATTTAGCAAATACAATTCGGAGTTTACATATGCCTCCGAAGCACCAAATAAAGGAATTGCCAAGCCAACTATTACGTTTTTACAAGATAGTATTGTGGGTTTCAGAAGATTTTTAAAGATTCAAATTACCCCAAACCGAAAGGTTAATCGCTATGATATTTTTGCCAATGAAAACATGACGTTTTTTAATTTCAAGGCAAATGGTGTTTCTACTTTAGGCCAAAAAGGAACTGAATTAGAAAGAAATGGCAGCAAACTATTGAGCTATTATGTAGTCAACAACGAACCACTGGTATTGCAATTCACCATAAACAAAAATACAGTTTTTGATATGAATGTCATGGAAAGTTCTTTTGATTTAATGACCAATCCATTATTCGCCATGAACCAAAGAGAAGGTTGGATGATGCCTACACCTTTTGTCTTGAATGATGCAGTAGTAATTAGACAAAAAATAAAACCTACTCCAAAAGCAGTTGTACCTATTGCTACTCCAGAATTGTTACAACCTGCACCTACTGATAGTTTAAAGGTGGTTAAGGATAGTTTACGGGTAAAATAAAAAAATGTTACCCGCAAATTGTGACTTGATAAAGATTTTCCTGAATAGGTTATAAAAATAAAAATGACACAAATAAGCATATTAGGTTGTGGATGGTTGGGCATGCCTTTGGCAAAAGCCTTACTAACAAATGGGTTTTCTGTAAAAGGTTCAACCACATCCGAAGGTAAACTTTCTGGATTAACAACATTAGGTATTGATCCTTTTTTGGTTGCGCTTGACAGCAAAAGAATAACTGGTGCCATCAAAGATTTCCTTGACGGAAGTGAAACTTTGGTTATCGATATTCCGCCACAATTAAGAGGGAATAACAATGATTCTTTGACTACGAATGAAAAAGTATTTGTAGAAAAAATAAAGACTTTGATTCCGTATATTGAAAAATCAACGGTTACGAATGTTCTATTTGTGAGTTCAACTTCGGTCTATGGGGAAGCAAATACTACAATAACCGAAGAAACCCTTGCAAATCCCGATACCGAAAGCGGCAAACAATTACTGGAAGCTGAAGCGCTTTTGCAAGGAAATCCAAACTTCAAAACCACGATTCTCCGTTTTGGTGGACTCATTGGCGAAGACCGAAATCCAATACATTTTCTGGCAGGAAAAGAAAACTTGAATAATCCCGAAGCTCCTATTAACTTTATTCATCAAGAAGATTGCATTGGGATAATCTTAAAAATAATAGCAACACATTCTTGGAATGAAATCTATAATGGTGTATGTCCTTTTCATCCTACAAGAGAAACTTATTATACACAAAAAGCAATTGAATTAGCCTTATCTTTGCCTCGATTTGATTACTCAAAACCTTCTATTGAAAAACTTATTTTGAGTGACAAAGTAGAAAATACTTTAGGCTATACCTTCATTAAAACCGATTTATAAGTTGAGAACAAAAATAAAAACCCTTTTCAAATCCAAAGTTAATTCCATTGGATTACCTATTTTGGCCCTATGTTGGGTGAGCTTTTTCTGGGGAACCACTTGGCTTGCTTCCAAGGAAGGAGTCAAACACATGCCTGCGCTTCAACTGGCGGCTATTAGACAATTTATTGCGGGTTCTCTTTATGTGTGTTTTTTTATATTTAAGAAAACCCCTTGGCCTAAAGGAAGACAATGGAAAACCATTTTTATCCTAAGTTTACTCAATTTTGTTTGTAGCAACGGGCTTAGCACTTGGGGAGTGAAATATATCAGTAGCGGATTAGGCGCCATCATTGGTGCAATGGTTCCTTTGTGGATCGTGTTTATCAGTATTTTTAAGGGTGAAAAAATTACACGATTGGCCGTTTTAGGAATCTTGATCTGTTTTGGAGGTGTTTGTGTTATCTTTTACGAACACCTACTCGATTTTTTACAACCCGACTTCCAATTTGGCATTGTACTCTCGATAGCAGCAACTATTACCTGGGCTTTTGGAACTTTATATACCAAGAAAAAAGCGGCTAGTTTTAATCCATACTTTAGTCTGGGTTTACAAATGTTTATTTCCAGTATTTTCCTTTTTACCTTTGTAGGTGCTACTGGCGCTACCATCCCTGTATCTGAAATACCGGCCAATTCTTGGTGGTCAATTGCCTATCTGGTACTCTTTGGTTCAGTATTGACCTTTATTGCTTTTATTTATGCTTTACAAAAACTCCCTACCGAATTGAGTAGTGTTTATGCCTATGTCAATCCGATAGTTGCGGTTATTTTGGGCTCTTTTATTTTTGGGGAACCATTGACCACAGCAATTATCTTTGGCGGAAGCGTTACCTTAATTGGATTATATCTAATTAATTATGCCATGCGAAAAAAGAAAAACACTATTGAACCTATAACTGAGATCAATTAATTTTAAATATCTGATTTCATTAATAAAATTGTCCTTATGTCTCTTTTCTTTAGACTAGATATAAAAACAAAAATCCCATTTTGATAACTGATCAAAATGGGATTTTTTGTTTTATTAGCATTAATAAATTACCAAATCTTAACTCTTTTCTCTGGTACAATATACATTCCGTCACCCGCTTTTATATCAAACGCTTGATAAAAAGCATCGATATTCTGAATTGGCACATAAGCACGGTACATTCCAGGAGTATGCGGATCTGTTTTTACTTGGTTTTTCAAAGCCTCATCACGCGTTTTTGTTCTCCAAACTGTAGCCCAAGATACAAAGAAACGTTGCTCTGGTGTATATCCATCGATTAATCCTGGATTACCATTGGCTTTTAAGAACAGTTGTAAACCATCGTAAGCGGCGTTTACACCTCCTAAATCCCCAATATTTTCACCAAGCGTAAATTTACCGTCTACATGAATTCCTGGTAATGGTTCTATAGCACTGTATTGATCTGCAAGAGCGCCTCCTAATGCTGTAAATTGTTTTAAATCTTCGGCAGTCCACCAATTCACAAGATTACCATCAGCATTATAACGTGCTCCAGCATCATCAAATCCATGAGAAATTTCATGACCAATAACTGCTCCAATTCCTCCATAATTTACAGCTTCGTCTGCTTGGTAATTATAGAATGGCGGTTGCAAAATAGCGGCTGGAAATACAATCTCATTATAAGATGGATTATAATAAGCATTAACAGTTTGAGGAGACATTCCCCACTCTGTTTTATCCACTGGTTTAGAAAGTTTTGCTGAATCTTCTTGAAAATTCCAACGGTTCAAGTTTCTCATGTTCTCAAAACAATTACCTCCCTCCGCTGGACCTTTAATTTGTAAAGCAGAATAATCCTTCCATTTGTCTGGATATCCTATTTTGACATTGATTTTATTTAATTTTTCAATCGCTTTTATTTTTGTTTCTGGCGACATCCAAGTCAAATTATCAATACGATGATGGTAAGCTAAAATTACATTCTGAATCATTTTTTCCGCTTTTTCTTTAGCTTCAGCCGGAAACATTTTTTCAACATATAATTTACCTAATGCCTCTCCAATTGATCTGTTTACAGTTTGCAAAGCTCTATCTTCTCTAGGTCTTTGTTTAATAGCACCGGTTAATGTCTTACCATAAAAATCAAAATTGGCCAATTCTATAGTTGTAGACAATTCTCCTGCCGATGCATTAAGAACGGTCCATTTCATGTATTCTTTCCAATCTGCAACTTTGTTCTCGGTAAAAACAGTTTGCAAAGCTTTCATGTATCTAGGTTCTGTAACAATAATGGTGTCTAATTTTTTAAAACCTAACTCAGAGAAATAAGCATTCCATTGTATTGCCGGTGTCATTTTTTGTAAATCAGCAATCGTCATCGGATTGTATTGCAAGCGACTGTCTCTACGTTCTACTCTATCCAATCTTGGATTAGACAATGCAGTTTCAAGTGCCAATATTTTTGAAGCATTTACTTTAGCTTCTGCGGGACTCTCTCCTATAAACTGAAGCATTCTTGCTACATGAAGTTCATATTTTTCGCGTTTTTCTTTAGGATCTTTATCAACAGAAGAGTAATAATCCTTGTCTGGTAAACCTAGTCTGGCAATTACTAAATTTATAGAATTCTTATTACTGTTTTTCTCGTCAGCTCCAATTTGTAACCCGAAAAAGCCTGCAGAAATTACAGGTTCCATCTCTACTAAAAGCTTCTGTAAATCCTGAATATTTTTAACCTTATCAATTTTTGCCAAATAAGGTTTCAAAGGAGAAATTCCTTGTTTGTTTCGAGCAACGGTATCCATAATCGATTTGAAAAGATTAATCGCTTTCCCTTGATCTGTGTTCGATTTATAAATTGGATTGGCTGATGCTTCTTTCAGAATTGCCATAGCATCTTTGTCCGTTTTTTTGATTAACTCATTAAAACTCCCCCAAGAAGTTCGATCGCTTGGAATCTCAGTTTTGTCTAACCATGTCCCATTTACAAAACGGAAAAAATCATCCTTCGGTTTTGTATTTTTATCCATATACAAAACATTAATCCCTGGTTCTGTAATTTTTACTACTTTTTGTGCTTGGCCTTCTGTAACCCAAATAAAAGCTGGAATTACAAAAATAAGCCGTTTAGTTAATAAATTTTTCATTCTTATTTATTGGTTTAGATGTTATTACAAACTTATCAATATTTTTTTACAAATTGACAACAGATATAATTCCATTCATTAAAATATTCAAAAGAGAGATTCCTTTTTGTATTTTTGCAGCAAATTAAAATTATGTTATCTATTTTAAAAAAATACCGAATATATATTGGTATTGTTTTGATTTTTTCTGTTACAACTCTTTACTTATTTTATTCGGCTTTAAAACCCAATAAAACATTGCCGATTTTCAATCCGGCCGATGTAAATCCAGAGTTGGTAGACACTACCATACAATACGTTAGTAAGTACCATACCATTGCTGATTTCTCTTTTGTAAACCAAAACGGAAAAACCATTACCCAAAAAGATTATGAAGGCAAAATATATGTTGCCGACTTTTTCTTTACCACTTGTGGCTCTATTTGTCCTAAAATGACAACTAACTTGGTCGATGTACAAAAAGCGATACAAAATAACCCAAAAGTAATGTTGCTCTCTCACACCGTTTTCCCAGAAACCGATAGTGTACCTGTACTAAAAGCTTATGCGATAAAGCACGGTGTGATTGATGCAAAATGGAATCTTGTTACCGGCGATAAAAAAGAAATTTACAAAATGGCCAGAAAATCCTACTTGGCTGTAAAGCTTGGAAAACCAGAAGAGTTGTATGATATGGTACATACCGAGAATTTTGTTTTGGTAGACCAAAAAAGACGTGTGCGAGGTTTTTATGACGGAACTAAGAAAGAAGACATTCAGCGATTAATAGAAGATATTAATTGGCTTTCCAATAATGAAAAAAATGAGTAAATCTGATAATTATCAGTTTTAATTATAATAAAAAATGTATTTTTGCAATCTTAATTCAATCTAAATAAGCTTTGCAAACAACGATACATTCCCTCAAAAAAGGACAAAAAGCCATCATACTGGATTTTGATATCGACGTTATCCCATTAAAATTACTAGAAATGGGTTGTTTGCCTGGTAATGAAGTCGAATTACTCCAAATCGCTCCTTTTGGAGATCCACTATATTTGGACATTAATGGTTCTCATCTTGCTATACGTATCGAAACAGCTAGACAAATTGAAGTTGAACTCATTAAAAAATAAAGAAAAATGAGTTTAAAAAATATCAATGTTGCTTTAATTGGAAATCCAAACGTGGGGAAAACTTCGGTTTTTAACCAACTCACAGGTTTGAATCAACAAGTTGGTAACTATCCCGGAATTACCGTAGAGAAAAAGATGGGTTTTTGCAAACTGCCCAACAATATCAAAGCCAATATTCTTGATTTACCGGGTACTTATAGCTTAAACGCCAGTTCTATTGACGAAAGTGTTGTTATAGAACTTTTGCTTAACAAAAATGATCGCCTCTATCCAGACGTTGCCCTTGTGGTTACCGATGTGGAGAATCTAAAACGAAATTTACTTCTTTATACCCAAATAAAAGATCTTGAAATTCCTACCATTCTAATCATTAATATGGCTGACAGAATGGAACATAAAGGAATTACTTTGGATATTTCTTATCTCGAAGAACATTTAAAAACCAAAATTGCGCTTATCAGTTCCAGAAAAGGACACGGAATAGAGGAATTAAAGGATTTAATTGTTAGTTATAAAACCATTTCAAGCGAACCTTGCTTAAATGCTTCGAGTATTGATGTAGAATATTTTAATAATCTTCGTCATGCCTTTCCTAATCAGTTATTGTATAAATTATGGTTAGTAATTACACAAGATGTCAACTTCTTGAATCTGGAACGCAATGAAATCCGCAGTTCTTTTACCAAATCCCATTCGGATTTGAAACGATTGCAACAAAAAGAAACCATCAAGCGTTATCAATTCATCAATGATGTTCTAAAAGAAGGTTTAAAAATTGATTCTAGTATTGCGAAAGATTTTCGCAGTAAACTAGATCGCGTTCTTACACACAAAATATGGGGTTATGCTATTTTCTTCCTGATTTTATTTGTGATTTTTCAATCTATTTTTGAATGGTCCAAAATTCCAATGGATTTTATAGACAGTACTTTTGCCACTTTAAGCACAATGGCTGGCAAACATTTACCTCCGGGTGTGTTAACCAATTTGATTTCACAAGGGATAATTCCCGGAATTGGAGGTATTTTGATATTCATTCCCCAAATTGCCTTTTTATTTTTATTCATTTCCATACTCGAGGAGAGTGGTTATATGAGTCGCGTGGTCTTCTTAATGGATAAAATTATGCGCAGATTTGGATTATCAGGTAAGAGTGTAGTTCCTTTAATTTCTGGAACAGCCTGTGCTATTCCTGCAATTATGGCAACTCGAAACATAGAAAACTGGAAAGAACGTTTAATCACAATATTGGTAACTCCTTTCACAACTTGCTCCGCTCGATTACCGGTTTACGCCATTATTATCGGGTTGGTTATTCCAGATACTTATGTTTTAGGAATATTGAATGTACAAGGATTAACCTTAATGCTTTTGTATGTTATTGGTTTTGCAATGGCAATATTATCGGCTTATATCTTGAATATCATTCTAAAAGTAAAAGAGAAAACATTCTTTGTGGTAGAAATGCCCAACTATAAATTACCAATGTTCAAGAATGTGGCCATAAATGTAATTGAGAAAACAAAAGCATTCGTTTTTGGTGCCGGAAAAATCATTTTGGCTATATCTGTTATTTTATGGTTTTTGGCTTCTTACGGACCAGGAAAACAGTTTAACGAAGCCGAAAAAATAATAATCGAGAATACTAAGGCACATCCATTATCTGAAACCGAATTTAATAATGCTGTTGCTTCGCAAAAACTGGAAAACTCCTATATTGGATTAATGGGAAAAACCATCGAACCAGTAATCTCACCATTGGGTTATGACTGGAAGATTGGTATTGCTATCATCAGTTCGTTTGCAGCAAGAGAGGTGTTCGTAGGTACCTTGGCAACCATATACAGTGTTGGTGGAACCGATAATGAGAATACTATAAAAAATAAAATGGCAGAAGAAGTGAACCCAGAAACAAACCAGAAAATATTCAATTTTGCTTCGGGGATTTCATTACTCTTATTCTATGCATTTGCCATGCAATGTGCCAGTACTCTTGCCATAACCAAAAAGGAAACCAACTCATGGAAATGGCCTGCAAGTCAGCTTGTTTTTATGAGTACATTGGCCTATTTAGTGGCTTTGATTGCTTTTCAAATTCTAAAATAGCATATTATGATACAAGAAATAATAGCTTTTATCATTCTAGGTGTTGCCCTTACTTTTTTGATTCGAAAATTTTTCTTCAAAAAAAAATCGAACAAAAACTGTGGTAGTGGCGATTGCGGTTGTAGTTAATTGGGTTTTAAGACTAAAACTATCTGACTTTGTTTATCATTAAATAGCATTTCTATTAACTGCTTCCTAAATTTTCTTTCAGATTGTCATAAATCTTCATTTTTTAAAATAAAGATTAAGCATCATAATCTTTCATTCAAAAACTATCTTAAACACAAAAAATCTACAGTATAGTCGATACTAATTAATCGAATTTCTATTATAAAAACATTTCGTTTCATTTTTTTATATTAAATTTATGTCATTAATTATCAATCCCTTAATGGCTAAATTTAAAAAAACTGAATATTATGAAAAAAACGTTTATTAAAGGAATAGTTGTATCAAGTGTATTGTTATTATTAATTTCCTGTAAAAAAGAAGAATCAGCTACCGCTGCAATTGACACTAATCAAATCAAAGATGAGATTCAAGCCAAAGAAAATGAGTTTGCAGACACATACAACTCAGGAGTAGTCAAAGACATAGGTTACCATGCTGATGATGCTATAACCTATCCGCAAAACAGTCAACCAATAATAGGCAAAAAAGCAATAGTTGATTTTTTAAAAACCCATAGAGATAGTATTACAGTAGGAAGAAAAATCTCCTTTAAAACCGACGACGTATTTGTGTCAAATGATGGAAACCAAGTCGTAGAAGTTGGTAATTATAAAGTAGTCGATTCTACTAATGCTGTTGTAAATTCAGGAAACTACATGAGCTTATTTGTAAAAAGAAACGGCAAATATGTTTGCTTAAGGGATATGGGCACATCAGACATGCCAAACTAATAAAAAACAATAATTCATTACTAAAAGGTTCCCAAAAACATTTTTTGGGAACCTTTTCTATTTAATACCTCCTAATTCTTTTACCTAAAAATAGAGATGCACAACAGTGCATCTCTACAGAATAATTCATTCGATAAATAACCATTTTGGCAAATAAAAACCCCTGACAACATTGTTATCAGGGTTATATACTTTAATTCAAAAAAGGTTTATTTAGCGTCTTCTTCCGCCACCGCCACCAAATCCACCGCCGCCGCCTCGGTAACCTCCGCCGCCGCCGCCAGATCTATAACTACCACCGCTGCTTCCTCTATTAAAACTACTCGAACCTGAACCGGAACGGGAAGAACTCATATTATTGCTAGCTGATGGTCTGGATGAAGATGATGATCTATTAGCATCACGTGTTGAAGCCGAATTTCTACTTCCATCACGTGTAGATGATCTATTGGCATCACGTGTTGAGGCACTATTCCTATTGCCGTCTCTTGAGTTTCCAATATTATTGTTTCTGTTACCGCTGTTTATGTTATTATGCGAAACTCTATTCGACGAGTTTCTGCTATTATTATTATAGTTATTGTAACTATTATGATTAATATAAACATTGCTATGACCGTAATATCCTCCATGATGATGGTAATAGTGATTATGACGGTAAATACCAACTGCCATAACAGTTGCAAATCCGAACCATGGTGGATAATACCCATAATAGTAAGGAGGATAATATGGCACATAAGCCGGCGAATATACATACTGTACGATTGGTGCCTGTTCCACAACTACAGTCGTAGTTTGTGCCGGAACATTTACGGTAACAGGATTATTTCCAGTATATCCAGGATTGGCAGTAACTCCTTTTCCTGTAGTATTAGGCTCAATAATATAATCCTTACCATACAAATCTTTGTCTCCAATAATTTGCATAGAAACCTTTTTGTTTTTGTCTTTTGTAACCATGATAACAGCAACATCCTGGGTTTCTTTTTTACTTATGGGGTCTCTAAGGATAAACGTAAAATTATCTCCGTCTTTCTTGGTCTCCACTTTGATAAAATCGACTTTTTTATCATCGTTTAAATCCAAATTATTGACTTTAGTTTTTTCATCATTCAATGACTTTTCAAAGTCTTCTATAGTTTTAGACTTTTGAAAAAGATCCAAAACTGCATAAAGATCTAGGTTGTCCCCGGGCAAACCTAATTCCTCTGTATCTTTATCTGTTTGAGAAAAAGCTGTTGCTCCAAACAAGCTCATTACTATTACTAGAAGCGATAAAAATCTTATTTTCATAATATTATGATTTAAATTTGTAATGTAAATATAGCAAACTAAACTTAATAAATTATGCCTTGATTAGAATATTACAATACAAATCAAAATTTGTGCCAAACAGACAAACACCTAATATGGTGTTCACTTAACCCAATAAAATAACGACAATGTTCCGATAATGAATTTAACCACTCTATTGAAGATTCAGAATTCTAAATGAAGTATGATGTTTCGATCTAAACTAATTTCACAAATAAATTACTGGCAATCTTATTCGAAATAGCCAGTTCTTCTCCATTAACTTTAATTTTTAATGATAAATCGAAGGCTTCTTTAGATATGACTTCAATTTTAGATCCCAAACCTATTTGTTGTTTATCGAGGTATTTCAAGAAATCTGAAGAATTATCCTTTACCCCTACACATATTCCTGCTTGATTTCCCAACAAGTCTGAAAGCAATTGCTTTTCTACGGTAATCATTCGGCCTTGTGCATCTGGAATTGGGTCACCGTGTGGGTCTTCGGTAGGATTACCCAGAAAATCGTCCAGTTTATTAATGAGTTTTTCAGATTTAATGTGTTCTAACTGTTCAGCAATATCATGTACTTCATCCCAAGAAAAATCTAATTTTTCAACCAAGAATACTTCCCATAATCGGTGCTTTCTAACAATCATTTTGGCCTCCAGTTTCCCATTCTCAGTTAGCGAGACACCTTGATATTTTTTATAATTTATCAAGTCCTTTTCGGCCAATTTTTTAAGCATATCTGTTACGGATGAAGCTTTGGTTTCCATCATCTCTGCAATAGCGTTGGTACTTACCTCGGCATCTAATCGAGTCGTAAGATGGAATATGGCTTTTAGGTAATTTTCTTCGGAAAAAGTCATTTTTTACAGGTTCTAAGATTATAGATTCTGAGGTTCTTAGTAAAAAGATTTCGAAAATATCTTAGAAACTTAGCTACTCAAAACCTCAGCAACTATTTTTAATTTTTTACAATAAACAAAGGTATTGAAATTTTGTGTCGCAATTTATCGACTGTAGTTCCAAAAATCAAATCTTTTAAGCCTGTATGCCCGTGCGTTCCCATTACCAAAATATCAAAATCACCTCCATTTATTATTTCAGGGATAATTTTACGGGGATCACCAAATCCTAATTCAGTCTTAATTTTATAACCCTTTTGCGAAAGCATTTCTTTATACTCTTTTAGTAATGTTTCATCAATACTGGTTTCATGATCATCGGCTTCATCTCCATACATCATAGCGCCAACGGTTTCTACCACATGTATCAAAGTGTATTTGGCAGCTATTCCGCCTAATTCAAAGGCATGATTCAAAGCAACTTCATCTGCAGCAGAGAAATCTACTGATACCGCAATATTTTTGTTCGAATAAGTTCCTGCCTGAGAAAACTTTAGAGACAGAAGATGCGGAGAATGGTTTTGAATATCAGGTTTTGATTTCGTTACAAAAGGTTTAATTACAATATAAAGCAACAAAATCAAGAAGCTAACTGCCAATGGTACCACTGTTAACCAAAGGATTAATGGATTATCTGAAGACTCCAACCATCCTTGAATTTCAGAGTAAACCAATTTAGCGTTGAGCGAAACGATAATTAAAGCTACTATCCATGAAGCTATTTCTGTGGTTCTGCTAATGTGAAATCCTTTCATCCTTTTTTTATCACTCACAAAATGAATAAGCGGTATGATGGCAAAACCTAACTGTAAACTTAAAATTACCTGACTTAGAATCAACATTTTTCCAGTAACGCTTTCACCAAAGATAAAAATAACGATTATGGCCGGTACAATTGCTATTAAACGGGTAATTATTCTACGAACCCATGGCTGAATACGTAAATTTAGATAACCTTCCATAACAATTTGACCCGCTAGCGTTCCGGTAACTGTAGAACTTTGTCCAGCTGCTATTAAAGCTACTGCAAATAAAGTGGGGGCCCATTTAGTTCCTAATAACGGTTGCAAAAAACGATAAGCATCTTGAATCTCTGCCACTTCATACATTCCGTTTTTATAGAATGTTGCTGCTGCCAAAATTAAAATAGCCGCATTGACAAAGAATGCCAAGTTCAAAGCAATTGTTGAATCTATAAAATTATACTTTATGGCTTGCTTGATACCTCCCGAACTTCTATCAAATTTTCTGGTTTGCACCAAAGAGGAATGCAAATACAAATTGTGAGGCATGACCGTGGCACCAATGATTCCAATAGCAATATAAAGGGCCGATTCATTGGGTAACGAAGGAACTAAACCATAAACTACTTTCCCTATTTCCGGTTGCGCAAATATCATTTCGAATATAAATGAAAATCCAATAATAGTAACAAGTACGATGATAAAAGCTTCCATTTTTCGAATCCCTTTATTGATAAGAAAAAGCAATAAAAAAGTATCTAAAACAGTAATCACAACCGCTTCAACCAAAGGGATTCCAAACAATAAATTAATACCTATTGCCATCCCCAGGACTTCGGCCAAATCACAAGCGGCAATAGCGATTTCGGCAAGAAAATAAAGAATATAATTAATGAATTTTGAATAGGTTTCCCGTGAGGCCTGCGCCAAATCACGTTGAGTAACAATTCCCAGTCTGGCACTTAAACTTTGCAATAACAACGCCATTAAGTTACTCATAAGCAACACCCATAATAACGCATAACCAAACTGACTTCCTCCCGCAATATCTGTAGCCCAATTTCCCGGATCCATATAGCCAACGCTGACTAAGTAAGCTGGCCCAAAAAATGCTAATATTCTTCTAAATATAGTGGTTTTATTTTGCGTAGTAACCGATTGGTGTACTTCTTCTAATGATTTAGACATTTTTAAATATTTAAAAAACAAATGTATAAAATAACTTTACACTTCTAAAATATTTTTTTTAGTTTTGTCTAAAATTAATTTTGATTTAAATGAAAAAAATATTTTTACAATCCAGCATAGCTTTATTACTATCAATTATTACGTTGACATCCTGTGAAGCTACGTATACTGACATACCGGCTGATGATGCTGTTTTAGACGGAACCATAGAGGGACTTTCACAAGAAGAATCGGCTCGCTTCCTAAAAGGGGATGCCGCTTTCAATGAGGTATTTACCAGTAAAACAGGACTAGGCCCAACCTTTGTGTCAACAAGCTGTGTGAGTTGTCATGCAGGCGATGGAAAAGGACACCCATTTACTACTCTTACTCGTTTTGGACAAATAGATGAAACAGGAAATTTATTCTTAAATCAAGGCGGGCCTCAATTACAAAACAGATCATTGCCTGGACATTTACCAGAACAAATCCCAGCGGGAGCAACTTTTGCCAAGTTTACCCCTCCTGCAAATACAGGCTTAGGCTTCTTACAGTTTGTAACAGATTCAGACATCATAGCAATGTCTGACCCAAACGACAGTAATAATGACGGAATTTCAGGTGTTCCAAACTGGATAGACATTCCCAATTTTGTAATTCCCTCCTCGACTGCTATGTCACAAAACGGAAAATATATTGGACGTTACGGCAAGAAAGCTGCTGCTCATAATTTATTGCATCAAACGGCAAACGCATACAATCAAGACATGGGAATAACATCCGTATTCAGACCAATTGATACTTATACTCATTTAGAAATCGATCCTGAAATTGCCACAGCTACCGTAAATGACGTTGTTTTTTATTTACAAACACTGAAAGCTCCTATTCAACGCAATCAAGAAGATGAAACTGTAAAACAAGGAGCAGCGATTTTCAATCAAATTAATTGTACAGGTTGTCATAAATCAGAATTGAAGACCGGACACTCACCTATCAAAGCCCTTTCATACAAAACATTTGCTCCATATACCGATTTATTATTGCACGATATGGGAAGCGGTTTAGACGATAATTATACTGAAGGAAACGCAAAAACTTTCGAATGGAGAACACCTCCGTTATGGGGAATAGGTCTTTCGCAAGGTTCACAAGGTGGCAATCTTTTCTTAATGCATGATGGTAGAGCTAGAAGTATTGAAGAAGCCATTTTGATGCATGGTGGAGAAGCAACAAAAAGCAAAAACAACTTTAGTGCACTTTCCAAATCTGACAAAGAATCATTATTGAAATTTATAAAATCATTGTAGCTATGAACAGAAAAGAATTTTTAAAAACATGCGGATTCAGTTACTTAGCGGGAATAACTGGTGTCTCATTATTAGAAAGTTGCAGTTCATCATTAGCAATGTCAAAAGAGATAGTTGGTTCTGATATACTATTGCCAATAGCTGATTTTGAAATAAAATATAATGGAAAAACTAAATATAAAAAATACATTATAATACAAAACGAGCTATTAAAATTTCCTATTTGTGTTTATCGATTTGACACTGAAAATTATACTGCTTTATTAATGGAATGTACCCACCAAGGAGCCGAATTACAAGTATATGGAGACAAGCTTCAATGCTCTGCTCACGGAAGTGAGTTTAACAATAAAGGCCTTGTTGAAGATGGTCCTGCAACAACTCATTTGAGAAATTTTCCGATACTGATTGAAAACAACATCCTAAAAATATCATTAAAAAAATGATTTCAAAAAAAATAAAAATCACAACTGTCCTCTTATTAATACTCTCAGCAGCACAAGCCCAAATTGATGAAAGTCTTTTAAAAAGAGTCAAAAAAGATAGCACAAAACAATCTCTGAACATGGACGCAATCTACAATAGACCGTCTATGAAGCTAGGAAAAACACCTTTGGCAATTGGTGGTTATCTTGAAGCCAATTGGCAACAAATTGAAACTGATGGAATATCCGAAGGGCAACAATTTCAAGCAAGAAGATTGTCTATATTCATGTCTGCAACCATAAGTGAACGAGTTAAGTTTTTAAGCGAAATTGAATTTGAAGACGGAGGAAAAGAAATCGGTATTGAATTTGCCGCTATAGATGTAGAATTTACACCTCTCGCAAATTTTAGAGCTGGGATAATACTAAATCCAATAGGTGCATTCAATCAGAACCATGACGGTCCAAAATGGGAATTTACAGATAGACCCGTATCGGCAACGCAAATGCTTCCGGCTACATTTTCTAATGCTGGAGCAGGCATATTTGGAAAAAAGTATGTTAACGACTGGATGTTTGGTTATGAGGCATACCTTTCAGGAAATTTTGATAACTCCATAATTGATAATCCAGAAAACAAAACGTTCTTACCAGCTGCTAAACTCAATCCAGAACGCTTCGAAGAAATAAATAGTGGAATTCCTCTATTTACAGGAAAACTGGCAGTCGGAAATAAGAAAATAGGAGAATTAGGGATTTCTTATATGAATGGAGTTTACAACAAATTTCAAGATGACGGGATAACTCTGGATAAAAAAAGGAGAGTAAAAGTTTTTGCTTTAGACTTTAATACCACAATACCTAAAACCAAAACCTTCATAACAACGGAATGGGCTTGGATTTCGGTTGATGTACCAGAAACGTATTCTCAGCAATATGGCAATAAACAATATGGAGGATTTATGGATATTGTTCAACCTATTCTAAAAAGACCAATGCTAGGATGGAAAAATGCGAGTCTTAACATTGCTTGTAGATTGGAATATGTAGATTGGAATGTCGGTACATTTAATGAAACAGGAGGAAACATTTCCGAAGATTTTTGGGGCATTACACCTGCAATAAGTTTTAGACCTACTTCAGAAACCGTTATTAGATTCAATTATTTGTATCAAAAGAAAACGGACATCTTGGGTAATACTCCATCAACTACTACAGGTTTCAACCTTGGGATTTCGAGTTATTTTTAACGTTTTCATCACAAGAATCAGAGATCAATTTTTTATATAAATCATATCACGACAAAACATAGTGTTTATATTACATTTTAACTGATGTCTGATTGGCGACTATACTAACTGTTTACAAATGATACTTTCTAAAAAAATTGAAAATAAATGTATTGTTCAAAATTATTTTAGAAGTAAAGCAATAGCAATCAAACTATAACAAAACTTTATACTTCAAATTAAGTTCTTGCAACTAAACTTTGTAACTTTGCAGCTCAAAAGTTAAACTTAAAATAAAAAATATGTATCCAGAAGAAATGGTAAAACCTATGCAGGCTGAATTAACAACTGCAGGTTTTCAAGATTTACATACTGTAGAGGCTGTAGAAAATGCAATAAAATCAGCAGGAACAACACTTGTAGTAGTAAACTCTGTTTGTGGTTGTGCTGCTAGAAATGCACGTCCAGGAGCAAAAATGAGTTTGGATAATGCTAAGAAACCTTCAAATCTAGTAACTGTTTTTGCAGGAGTAGACAGAGAAGCGGTTGAAGCTGCAAGAGGATTTATGTTTCCTTTTCCTCCTTCTTCACCAAGTATTGCTTTATTCAAAGACGGTGAGTTAGTTCACATGTTAGAACGTCACCACATTGAAGGACGTCCAGCTGAAACAATAGCTGAGAACTTAAAAGATGCTTTCAACGAGTATTGCTAAGCTTTAAAACAGATTAAAATCAAAAAACCATCCCGAAAAGGATGGTTTTTTGATTTTAATCTTATTTTTTCTTATTTCAAATTAAATCCAATTACGGCACCTAAACCAAATTGATAAGAAACTGCATAATCCTGTACGGCATAAGGTCCCCAGTAACCCCAATAGGTATCTGTACCTGCAGCAGCCCAAGTCGAAATAAGATTTGCTTGAAGGCTTACAGAAACACTAGAGTGCGTTTTGATTTTAACCCCCCCTTTGAGTTCCCATGCAAAATTAGTGTCGCTTCCTCCATATGGTCCCTCAGTAATAGCCATACCAAGTCCACCTCCTAAATAAGGAACTGCATTGCTTCCGCTATCAAAATAATGATTACCACCTATTAAGATATAATTGAATGCCCCGTTACCATTTTTATCATTGTATCCAGCTATATTATTAGGGACATCAATATCCATAGAAGTATCTAATCTTAAATATTTAAGCTCTATAGACGAGTTTTTTTGTGGGAAAAATTCAAATCCAGCACCATATGTAAAACCATCCCCTATTTTTAAATGCCCGTAATCAAAATTTACGTTGTTAGAAAAAGTGTAGCTTCCGTGAAGGTCTAGTACAACTGATCCTCTATCTTGAGCCATCATACCTACTGAAAATAAAAATGCGATTACTAATAAACTGTACTTTTTCATAATTTTTTCTATTTAGTTGTTTCTAACAAATATAATAAAAAATTTAAAAATATTACAAAATATTTGTTAAACAGGGTTTGGTTTACAGTCGTTTATACAACAACAAAAACATTTTGTAAGAATGTCAATTTTTTAAATTCGGGGCAAAAAAAAGCAACTCCATTGAGTTGCTTTTTTTTGCTGACAAATGCAGTATTAGTTAATTTCCATTTCTGGAATTTCACCTTCAATTATTAAGTTGGCTTCTGTAGATGCAATAATATGTTCTACACTTACTCCTGGAGCACGTTCCAGTAGTTTAAACCCTTTTGGAGTAATTTCTAGTACTGCCAATTCAGTCACTACTTTTTTAACGCAACCCACACCTGTTAATGGTAAAGTACATTTTTTTAATATTTTTGATTCTCCGGCTTTATTAACATGCATCATCGCCACTATAATATTCTCGGCCGAAGCTACAAGATCCATCGCACCTCCCATTCCTTTAACCATTTTTCCAGGAATCTTCCAGTTGGCAATATCTCCATTTTCTGAAACTTCCATAGCACCAAGGATCGTTAGATCTACATGCTGCCCACGAATCATTCCAAAACTAGTTGCGGAATCAAAAAAAGAAGCTCCCGGTAAAGTTGTTATGGTTTGCTTTCCCGCATTAATAATATCTGCATCTTCATCACCTTCGAAAGGGAAAGGTCCCATGCCCAGAACACCATTTTCGCTTTGAAATTCGACGTCAATTCCTTTAGGGATATAGTTGGCCACCAAAGTAGGTATTCCGATGCCTAAATTGACGAAATAACGATCTTTCAATTCTTTCGCAATTCGTTTTGCGATTCCTATTTTATCTAATGCCATGTCTCTTATGTATAAATTTAAAAAAAGAAAAAAGTAATCTACTCTTTTTTAGATTTTCCTCATTCTATTCTCTTTACTCTATTTTTGATACTTAACTTCTACTCTCTTTTTCTGGTAGTGCGTTGTTCGATTCTTTTCTCATATCGTTCCCCTTGGAAGATACGTTGTACTAAAATCCCGGAAATATGAATTTGATTAGGATCTAAGGTACCTGCCTCGACCAATTCTTCTACTTCGGCTATGGTAACTTTGGCAGCACCACACATACATGGGTTGAAGTTTCTGGCTGTTCCTTTGAAAATAAGATTTCCTGCAGTATCTCCTTTCCAAGCTTTTACAATGGCAAAATCGGCTTTGAAAGCGTGTTCCATAATGTGCATTTTACCATTAAATTCACGAACTTCTTTGCCTTCAGCCACTTCGGTTCCATAACCTGCAGGTGTGAAAAAAGCTGGAATTCCTGCTTGTGCCGCTCGACATCTTTCTGCCAAAGTTCCTTGTGGAATAAGATCTACCTCAAGTTCCCCAGAAAGCATTTGACGCTCGAATTCTGCATTTTCACCCACGTAGGAAGAAATCATTTTTTTAATTTGCTTTTTTTGCAATAACAAACCTAGACCAAAATCATCAACTCCAGCATTGTTTGAGATGCAAGTTAAATTTGTGGTTTCTTTTTGGACCAATTCGGCAATAGCATTTTCGGGTATGCCACACAATCCAAATCCACCAAGCATAAGGGTCATCCCGTCTTCTATTCCTTGTAATGCTTCTTGAACGGTATTTACTTTTTTGTTAATCATAATAATCTTTTTATAACTATATCGATTTCGTTTTAATTTTAAAAGCTACAGAATTTTCTATTTTCTCTGAAGTATCATTATTTAATGAATTAAAAAATCAACTTCAATTGAAGAAAACGAATTTATAAAGCAAATCTAATAAAATAATCGCATTAATTTGGATTCAAAAAGCGTATTAAATTAGGATAATGTTTTTTTATAGGGATTATAAAAATAAAATAGGATAAGAAGCAGGAGTTGCGTGAGGGATAAAAACTAGCTACCAAAGTAGCGCGGATAGCCCGACACCATAAAGAAAAGGGACCGAATCACTGGTATAGTGAATTGGTCCCTATGGTGACACGCCTTAATGTTTTTAAAAAACCCATTGTTGGCATGAAACATTTCTTTTACAATGAAAATTCTTCAGTATCCTGTTCTGGAGTTGCGGTGGTATCTTTGACTACTGCTGCTCTTGGTGTGTAACAATCTACTTTGATAGAAAGATTCTTTGGTCTTTCAAAATCTTCTTTAGATACGTTCAAGGCTTTGTCATCATAGCACTTATTCATAAAATACCCCCAGATAGGTAATGCCATTGCGGCTCCTTGTCCATAAGTAAGGCTTTTAAAATGTGCCGAACGATCTTCACAACCTACCCAAACTCCTGTTACAAGGTTAGGTACCATTCCCATAAACCAACCATCTGATTGATTTTGAGAAGTTCCTGTTTTACCTGCTATTGCATTGGTAAACATATATGGATATCCTGTCCAGCGTTTGTCTCCGTTTCCTCCGTTTTGAGTTCTCAATCTAGCTCCAGAACCAGTTTCGGTTACACCTTCTAATAATTTAATTACCGCAAATGCGATGTCTTTGTTCAAAACATCATGAGATTCTGGAATTGGTTCGTAGATTACTTCACCACTTTTGTTTTCAATTTTTGATAAAAATTGAGGCTTTGTATAAACTCCTTGGTTGGCAAATGTACTAAAAGCGGCCACCATGTCTTCTACCGTTATTTCAACCGCTCCCAAAGCAATAGAAGGCTGATTGATAATTTCTGATTTTACTCCCAATTTATGAGTTAATTCTATTACGGCTTCAGGACCTACTTTGTCTATTAATTTTGCCGAAATGGTATTTATAGATTGAGCCAAAGCTTGTTTTAAGGTCACCATTCCGCGGTATTTGTTATCCGAGTTTCTAGGTTCCCAGTCTTCAGTTACATGATGACGCCCTGTTCTAATCATAAAAGGTCCATCAAGTATAGAATCACAAGGTGACATGTTCAATTGTTCGATTGCCGTAGCATAAACAAACGGCTTAAAGGTAGAACCTACTTGTCTAGCACCTTGTCCTACGTGATCATATTGAAAATATTTGTAGTTGATCCCTCCAACCCAAACTTTTATATTACCCGTTTGTGGTTCCATGGACATTACTCCTGCTTGTAAAAAATGCTTGTAATAACGAATGGAATCCATTGGGGTCATGATGGTGTCTCTCTCACCTTTCCAAGTGAAAACCGTCATTTTTGTTTTTTCATTGAATGATTTGATGATTTCCTCATCACTTTTCTCTTGCTCTTTCAAAGCTGCCCATCGACCAGATGATTTCATGGCCTGATTCAAAATACGTTGCGTTTCTGCTTCAGTAATATTTACAAAAGGAGCATTTTTATTGTCTTTAGACTGTTCAAAAAATTCTTCCTGCATGTTTGCCATATGAGCAGCAACAGCTTCTTCTGCATAAGCTTGCATTCTTGAATCGATAGTCGTGTAGATTTTAAGACCGTCTTTGTAGATATCGTAATCAGATCCGTCGGGTTTTTTGTTTTCTTCTACCCATTTTTTCATGTAATCACGCAAATATTCTCTAAAGTAAGTTGCTGTTCCTTCTCTATGACTTTCTAGTTTGAAATGCAGTGTAATAGGCAAACTTTGTAATTGATGCTTTTGATCTTCAGTAATAATATTAGCTTTTTCCATTTGTGAAAGCACCACATTTCTACGGTTTTTTACTCCAACTGGATTTTTAACTGGATTATAAAGTCCTGAATTTTTGAACATACCCACTAAAATAGCCGATTCATCTATAGTTAAATCTTTTGGCTCTTTAGAAAAATAGGTTTTTGCCGCAGAGCTAACCCCTACAGAGTAGTTCCCAAAATCATACACATTGCAATACATGGCGATGATTTCGTTTTTCGTATACTGTCTCTCTAATCGAATGGCAATAATCCATTCTTTAATTTTTTGCACAATTCGGAAAGGCAAAAACTTAGATCCTTCTCCGTGAAATAATTGCTTGGCCAATTGTTGGGTTAATGTACTTGCCCCTCCGCTTGTTCCCAAACTAGCAATGGCTCTTAGGGTTCCTCTTCCGTCAATTCCTGAGTGTTCGTAAAAACGAGCATCCTCAGTAGCTACCAAGGCTTGAACCAAATTTTTTGGTAAATCAGAGTATTTTAATGCAGAACGATTTTGTTTGAAATATTTACCCAAAACGACCCCGTCTGAAGAGATGATCTCCGTGGCCAAATTTGAATCCGGATTTTCTAAATCTTCAAAAGATGGCATGGATCCAAAAAGCCCCCAAGAAGCAAATAGGAAAAATAAAGCAATTATTCCCAATCCATAAAAGTAAATCTTCCAAAATTTCTTGGCATAATATTTCACATCTTTATCGATGTTTTTTGTTTGAGTGTTGTTTTTTTTAGCAGCCATAATAGTAATCTATTCTTTTTTTTCTATTCTAAAACCTACTTCTGTGATTCCGTCTAAAAGGGCAACGCCTGGAACTTTTCCGGTTTCTCTCACCGCTTGTTTGATGTGCACTTTGTATTTTCCTCTAAACCTTACATTCTCTTTGTAATACAGTTTGCTCTCTTTTAGATCTGTAAATCCGTCGCCTAATAATGTCCCATCTGGATTGGCCATTTGGTATTCCAAAGTATCTACTTTTGTGTAGCCATTTGCACTTTCCAAAGATACAATTAGAAAGATATTATTATATTTATAATTGTTGTTATCTCTCAGGTTTACGAATAAATCATACCTTTTTGTTGAGTCCAAAACGGGTAAATCAAATGTTACGATGCTATCTTTATTCCAAGCACTACCAAGAGACTTGTACTCGTCAAAAACTCTTTTTTTATCACACGAAAAAAGGAGTACAGTTACTAAGAGGAGTAGAACACTATTCTTTATTCTCATTCTTTTTAATAATTATAGGTTTTCTAGGTTGTTCAGATTTATTCTCGTTTGTAGCCGACCGGTTGTTATTAGATTTGTTACGATTGTTATTTTTGTTCCTATTATTGCGATTTCCTTTGTTTGGATTCTCTTTGTTAGGATTATTCTCTTTATTTGGATTATTTTCTTTGCTAACAGGATTGTTTTTTTGATCATTTGACTTATTGGCTCCTGCCACATTTTCACTCGCAACTCTAGGTTTTTTGTTTGGCTTTTTCTTTCTTTTTGGTTGATCGAAACGCGTTAAACTTTCCTGACCCATCGCATTGTTGAAATTTTTCTCCGGTTCAACAACCACTTCGATAGCATAATCCTCTATTGAAGAAACTTTATTTTTTAGCTTGTTCTCCGCAATTATTTCTTTGACTTGATCAATTTTCAAGATATGCCAATTAGCAAAATTATTAGTGTAAGCAAACCACATTAATCCTTTGAAAATGTCTTGTTTTTGGCATACGGCATCACCTTTTTCGGTAATTAATTTGGTATCAAACTCTGGAAAATCTTTTAAAGCATCCATGTAAGTGTCCAATTCGTAATTCAAACAACACTTCAACTTACCGCATTGACCTGCTAGTTTTTGTGGATTTAAAGACAATTGTTGATAACGTGCTGCCGAGGTGTTTACACTTCTAAAATCAGTTAACCAAGTAGAACAACACAATTCTCTTCCGCAAGATCCAATACCTCCTAAACGGGCTGCTTCTTGACGGAAACCTACTTGTTTCATCTCTACTCTGGTACCAAATTCCTTGGCAAAATCTTTAATCAATAATCTAAAGTCAACTCTATCATTTGCTGTGTAGTAAAACGTTGCTTTTGATCCGTCTCCTTGAAATTCGATATCCGAAATTTTCATTTCCAGTTTTTGGGCAATAGCAAGTTCACGAGCTCTTACCTTCATAGGCTCCTCTTTGTCTCTTGCTGCAGACCAAATATCAATATCTTTTTGAGTGGCTCTTCGATATACTTTTGGGACATCATTACTTGAATAATTAACCCCTTTTTTCTTCATTTGAATTTTTACCAATTCTCCTGTAAGTGTAACAATTCCTATATCGTGTCCGGGTGAGGCAACTGTTGCCACAATATCCCCTATGCTTAAAGTTAATTTTTCAGTATTGCGGTAAAATTCTTTTCTTCCATTTTTAAAACGAACTTCAACACAGTCAAAAGGAGCTTCCCCAGTAGGCAAACTCATATTAGAAAGCCAATCAAAAACCGTCAATTTATTGCAGCTATCGGTGCCGCAAGTCCCATTATTTTTACAACCCTTTGGTGCACCACCATCTGAGGTTGAACAACTTGTACATGCCATAATTTTATATGTAGTATTGCGATTGACGCAATTTAAGTTCTTAATATGTTTAATCTGTAAAGGTAGTATTTTTTTAGTTTATGTTACAAGGGATGAAAATGGCAAAAATTCATAAAATTATACTAATGAAAATTAAACGGTTTTTGTCTTATCTTAAATAATTGTGAGTAAAAACTTTGAGAGTTTGAAGTTGAAACCTTATTAAAGTATCGAATTAAAAAACATAGTCTAAAGTATTACTAAAATTGATAATACTTTTTCATCAGTAGGATTGGAGTACAATAGCCTAAATATCGGTTTACGATTGTATAATTTAAAGTCATAATTTCCGAACTGCTAATTTCAATGTCTATTTGGTTTCCTGCTTTACTGTTTTCAATAATAATAGCGATTTTGTTGAGATTTCCTTTTAAGACAAATGGGCTTGATATTAGTTTTTTTGTCTTTAAAATTTTATGCTTTTGTTATTTATGGGTAATTCATTGATAATAAGGTGTTTTTGTTTTAAATAGTTGATTTTTTTTTTAATTTTAATACTTTCTTTTCAAAGAATTATTCTTACTAAAAAGTATTAATTTAAAATTTCAATAATTATGAATGAGAAAAGCTTACTTTCAGTTGTAGTGGCAGTATTGTTTTATTGCACTGGCTATGGACAAGTGCCATTCAATGGTGTTGTGAAATTAGATGTTCGAGAATCCACCGCGGATTGGAAACCATTTATTCGCAAAAAAGCCCCCGAAGAAGCACCAAATATTCTTTTTATTCTTTATGACGATACCGGACTGGCAGCCTGGTCTCCTTATGGAGGAAGAATCAATATGCCAACTATGGATAAATTGGCCGCGGATGGTTTAACTTATACGCAATGGCATACTGTAGCGCTTTGTTCTCCAACACGTTCTTGTATCAATACAGGTCGTAATCACAATTTGAATGGAATGGGGTCTATTACAGAGGCCTCAAATGGTTTTCCAGGGTATAGTTGTCAGTTGCCTCCTCAGGCTGCTACGATGGCACAGATTCTTAATGATAACGGATGGAGTACTTTTTGGCTAGGGAAAGACCATAATGTTCCGGAAACGGATCTTTCGGCGGGTGGAAATAAAAGCCAATGGCCATTGCAACAGGGTTATGATCGGTTTTATGGATTTATTGGTGGAGAAACGAACCAATGGTATCCTGATCTTACTGAAGATAATCATGCTATAGAGCAACCGTACGGTCCCGAAAAAGGCTATCATTTATCAAAAGATTTGGCTGATCAGGCTATCAGAATGATTAGTGATCAAAAATCGGCAAATCCATCAAAACCTTGGTTTATGTGGTTTTGTCCGGGAGCGAATCATGCACCTCACCAAGCTCCTAAAGATTATATTGCAAAATACAAAGGGAAGTTTGATGATGGATATGATGCGTATCGCAAATGGGTTTTGCCCCGTATGATTCAAAAAGGAATTCTGCCTGCAGGGACTAAATTGACAGATTTTAATCCGATGCCTAAAGACCAGGAAAATACAGCTGATTTTGTTCGTCCATGGAATACATTGAGTGCCGATGAGAAAAAATTATTTTCGCGTTTATGCGAAGTCTATGCAGCATTCTCAGAATATACAGATGTACAGATAGGGAGAATTATTGACCATTTGAAAGCCACCGGTCAATATGACAATACTGTTATTCTGTATGCTTCTGATAACGGAGCTTCTGGAGAAGGGACACCTAATGGCTCAGTTAATGAGAATAAATTTTTTAATGGTTTTCCAGATGATTTAGCTGAAAATATGAAATTAATTGATGAACTGGGAGGACCAAACACCTATGAGCATTATCCAACGGGATGGGCGGCTGCTTTGTCAACTCCTTTCAAAATGTTTAAAAGGTATTCTAATTATGCAGGAGGAACTGAATGCCCGTTGACTATAACCTGGCCCAAAGGTATAAAAGCCCGAGGGGAAGTTCGTAATCAGTACCATCATGCGGTAGATATTGTTCCGACTATTCTTGATATTTGTGGTGTTGAAATGCCAAAAGTATACAGGGGAGTAGAACAGTATCCTTTATCAGGGGTTTCTATGAGGTACTCTTTTGATGCTAAACCGGATGGCGCAACTCAAAAAAAGGTGCAGTATTACACTATGTTGGGGACACGTGCCATTTGGCAGGATGGCTGGAAAGCTGTTGCTGTTCATTCCCCGCTTAGTGATAAAGGTAAATTTGATCAGGACAAATGGGAATTGTACCATACGGATGTAGATCGATCAGAGTTTGTTGATTTGGCCAAAAAGAATCCAGAAAAATTGGAAGCATTAAAGAAATTATATATGGAAGAAGCATTGAAAAATAATGCTTTACCATTGGATGATCGTGACGCCAAAACACTTTTTTTAATTGAAAGACCAACAGAAGAAGAAGCAAGAGAATCTTACAGTTATTATCCTCATACTAGTGCAGTACCCGAAGCCGTGGCCGTAAGTATAAGGGGCAAATCGTTTAAAATTGTCACAAATGTGGAAATTACAGATGCTAATGCATCGGGAGTGATTTTTGCTCATGGTTCCCGTTTTGGAGGACATACGCTGTTTATCAAAGATCACAAATTGTATTATGTTTATAATTTCCTTGGTATTAAGGAACAACAGTTGGTTTCAAGTACTTCACTTAAACCGGGTAAATACACTTTTGGTATGGAATTTAATAAAGAAAAAGATGGCGAGCATGGAGAGTCTGTAGGAACTACAAAACTATATATAAACGATAAAGAAATGGCAAATGGATCAATGACAACTCAGACCGGTAAGTTTACCCTTGTAGGCGATGGTCTTTGCGTCGGCTATGATAGCGGCGATCCTGTAAGTAAACAATATTCATCACCAGGTGAATTCGAAGGAGGAACTATTTCTTTCGTGACTGTGAATACAGGCAAAGAAAAGTATCTTGATTTGGAACGCGAAGCAGCAAGAGCTTTTAATAAAGAATAAAAGTTTATTCTTTACTTTGAGATGAATTAAAAACCTATTCCGTTGAAAAACGGAATAGGTTTTTGTTTTAAAATGAAGGAAACAATTTCTAAGTTTCCTTCACTGTAATAATTTTCACCGGACAGGCCTTTGCTGCCAGTTCACAACTTTCGGTTATGCTGTGATCGGGTGATTTCAAAGTGTAAAAACCTTTGGCATTCACGCTTTTAATCAAAACCGATTTTCCGTCTTTTTTAGACATTTGGAATTGAACCGGTGCCATTTCTACACAATAATTGCACCCAATACATTTGTCTCTTTGTAGCGTTACAATGACCATTAGGCTTCTACTATTTTGTATAACTTGTCAGACATTCGGATTCTGAATGGCAATTTAAAAGTACAATCATCTCCTTTGGTAGCTTTTTCCGCCACGGCATCATTTACGTACATTTCTTCAATAACCATTTCCTGTGCTCCTGTGCTTGGGCCGGTTACCAATATTTTATCTCCAATTTTGATATCGTAGGCTTCGATTTTAAATTGACCTATTTCAGCTTTTGGGAAAAAATGGGTTCCTTTCCCAACATATACTTTTTTCTGAGTTGCCATCGACCCTGAAACATCACTCCACTCTCCCAATTCTTGCCCAAGATAATAACCCGCCCAAAAACCACGATTGTAAACAGTATTCAACACTTCCATCCAAACTGCAATTTTTTCTTTGGTGAAAGTCCCTTCATAATAGCTATCAATCGCTTCACGATAGGTTTTGATTACTGTGCCCACATATTCCGGAGCACGGCCTCGACCTTCAATTTTAAGGACTTGAATACCTGAATCAATCACCTGGTCTAGAAAATCAAGCGTACATAAATCTTTTGGAGACATCATGTATTCATTGTCTAATTCGATTTCAAAACCAGTTTCCTGATCTATAACAGTATATTTTTTACGGCAATTTTGTTTGCAAGCACCACGATTTGCCGATGAATTATGTGAATGTAAACTCAAATAGCATTTTCCTGAAACCGCCATACATAAAGCTCCGTGACCAAAGATTTCGATTTCTACCAAATTACCGTTAGGTCCCTTGATTTGCTCTTTTTCTATTTGTTCCGTGATTTTTTTTACTTGGCGTAAACTCAACTCACGACTCAAAACCATAGTGTCAGCAAAAAGACTATAGAATTTTATGGTTTCGATGTTGGTAACGTTCAACTGGGTCGAAATATGAACTTCCATCCCAATTCCTCTTGCCATTGCAATTACGGCTTGGTCTGAGGCAATCACGGCAGTGATGTTAGCTTCTTTGGCTTTGTTCAGCAACGTTTTTACCACCGATAAGTCATGGTCGTAAATGATAGTGTTCAACGTTAAATAACTTCTAACGTTTTTGATTTCGCAACGACGGGCTATTTCTGGTAAATCATCCATGGTGAAATTGACCGTTGCGCGGGCGCGCATGTTCAATTGTTCTACTCCAAAGTAAACCGAATCGGCACCATTATCTAATCCAGCCTGAAGCGACTCAAAGTTCCCAGCGGGAGCCATGAGTTCGATTTTATTATTTGTTGTCATTTTTGAATCTATTATTCCAATGACAAAAATAATGTTGATATAGATTAGATTCCTATGATTTATATCATAGTCTATATTTAAAAAAAATATTCCTATTAGCTGAAAACTATTCCAAAATCTTATACACCTTATCCGATAATCTAATTCTGAAAGGAACTTCAAAAGTAACTTTATCGCCAATCTTAGCGGTTTCGATCTCAGCACCTTCAACGATTATTTTGTCTAGGACCAATTCTTGGTTACCAGTTGTTGGTCCAGAGATTAAGATTTTATCACCACGATTCAGTTCGTGATTCTCGATAGTAAAAAGTCCCACTTGTGCTTTTACATAATAATGTTCCGCTTTTCCAAGAAGTACTTTCTTAACTTTTATTTTTTGACGAATATCACTTGGTTTAGCTCCGCTCCGTTCGGCTTCGCCTCGGGTATCAGCCGCAGCCAAAGCAGCATTTGGTAGCTCACCGGAATGTTTGAATTTTAGATTTTCTGATTTTCCTTTTCTGAAAACCTTGTTTCCAACTTGTTTTCCAGTTCTCAATCGTACCTGATCAACTAAAGGCAGGTTTATAATATCAAGACATTCTGTAGAGCAGCAGTTTTCCATTGCAGCTTTACATTCATCACATTGAATAAATAACAAATGACATCCGTCGTTTTCACAATTGGTATGATTGTCGCAAGGTTTTCCACATTGGTGGCATTGTGAAATAATATCATCAGTAATTCTTTCGCCTAAACGATTATCAAACACGAAGTTTTTACCAATAAATTTACTTTCTAAACCTTCTTCTTCAAGTTGTTTTTTGTAATTGATGATACCACCTTCCAGCTGATAAACATTTTTAAAACCCTGGTGTTTAAAATACGCACTTGCTTTTTCGCAACGAATT
Source organism: Flavobacterium aestivum (assembly GCF_026870175.2). NCBI lineage: Bacteria > Pseudomonadati > Bacteroidota > Flavobacteriia > Flavobacteriales > Flavobacteriaceae > Flavobacterium > Flavobacterium aestivum. The sequence continues at coordinate 670,595 of NZ_CP113977.2, forward strand.
CCACCTGTGCAATACATTACCAGATTTTTATCTTCCTTGTGGTTTTGAAGTTGTTCGTTGATTATTGGTAAACTCTCTCTGAAAGTTTCTACATCTGGAGTGATGGCGCCTTTAAAATGGCCAACTTCGCTTTCGTAGTGATTTCTAAAATCAACCACAATCGTATTTGGATCATCAAGAATTTCGTTGAATTCCTTGGCTTTCAAGTGAACGCCGATATCAGTAACATCAAAAGTTTCGTCATTCAAACCGTCAGCAACAATTTTATGACGCACTTTGATAGTCAATTTTAAAAATGAATGGTCATCATGCTCTACAGCCTCATTCAAACGTATGCCTCTCATGAATTCATAAACTTCCAGAGTCTCTCTAAAAGCCTCTAAATTTTCGGCAGGAATACTCATTTGAGCATTTATTCCTTCGTTGGCAACGTAAATTCTGCCTAGAGCATCAAGTGCGTTCCAGGCTATAAATAAATCGTCGCGAAATTTTTTGGGATCTTGAATTTTGGCATACGCATAGAAAGACAACGTAAGTCGTTGTTTACCGGCATCATCGATCATGATGGCTCTTTCTTCTGCGCTTAAAGTGTTGTACAGTTGCATGCTATAAACGATTTTAAGTTTAGAAATATATGTTGATTTCAATATAATACATTCGAAATCGGGCGCAAAAGTAGTGAACTTTTACGATTTTCAAATGTGAATTGGCGGAATATTATGATTTATGGACTCCTAAATGCAGTAAGGTTAATTTTTTAGAGCAGAAACATTTGCTTCGCCTGTTCGCTATCGCTCGGGTGCGCTTTTAGGAAGATGGATCCCGCTTTCCACTTCACACGAGCGATAGCGAACTGACGAAGTAATCTTGCGGGCTGAACCCCAGCCCACAAGGATTTTCACTACATTCGGGGCTAAAAATCAACATTATTGCTTTTTTAAAAGTGTTCCTAAAAAAATCTGCGTAAATCTGCGTGCCAATTTTTTCACGCAGATCTAGCAGATTTACACAGATTAATGGTTATCATTTTTTATTTCCAGCCATAGCCCAAGATTTCAACCATGGAAAACCATAAAATAAAGGAATTTTATTTTCAATCTTTGCGAACCTTTGTATAACTCTCTGCGAATCTCTTCGAGATCATCATTATTTATTTTGAATGGCAAGAACCACCAAATCGTCAACTGAAACGGAACGACTGATGTGTCCTAATAGAGCCTCAAGATTTTCAGCTCGCAGACAGTCCCTTACTTCAGAACGAGCTTCGGCAATTTTTAGGGAAATATTTCTGGCTTTCAAATCTAAAAAGAGATGTTTTAAAAAGCGAGCCCCTGCAATATCAATATGAGGAGAGGAATTGAGATCTAAAATTACAGTTTTTAAAGAATCAGCTTCACTATAGATTTTTTCCCAAATTTGTTCTTTTATGTATTCAGCATTAAAATAGAATATGGAGGACTCAACCCTCACAAGCAGTACACCTTCAATCTTTTCATTGTCAGGGTGTCTTTCCATGTCAGTATAGCGTTTAGTTCCGGGTATTCTGCCAAGGAATGCCACATTTGGTTTCGAGGCCGCTTTTATCAGCAATAATAAAGTTACCATAGCCGCAAGCAAAACCCCTGTCAATATTCCCCAAATAAGCACCGCGACAAGTGCAATCATGGCTACACCAAATTCCTGTTTGTTTATTTTATAGAGATGTTTAAGTTCTTTTATGTCAAAAAGCCCTCTAATGGCCACCAGAACAATAGATGCCAAAATCACTGTTGGTAAATTCTGAAGGAAACCTGTTAAAAATAATAGACAAACTGCAATTGTTGCTGATGCAAATACAAGCGATAATGGAGTTTTAGCACCAGCAGTATCATTTACGGCTGACTGCGACAATCCACCAGCAACTGGGTAACCCTGTCCAAATGCTACGGCTGCATTTGCAACTCCAAGTGCCAACAATTCCTGACGGGGATCTATAATATATCCGTTTTTTTGTGCCAATGTTCTTCCGGCTGAAACACTTTCGATATAAGACAATAAAAAACATGCCGTGGCGAGTGGCAATACTCCATCGACATCACGAATCCGAAGTGAAGGTAAATGAAATTCAGGCAAACCTGTAGGGATAACTCCAACCGTATTGAATCCATCATGTCCCAATGGAGTTGTCGAAATGAGTATTATAGATAAAACGACTATCAAAATTGCAATAGGACGTCCCGGTGCCATTTTTTCTCCAACAATTAAGATAATAATAGCAACTATACCAAAAATAAAAACTGCGGTATTCATGTCTGGAAGTTGGTTGAAAAGAGTGACGATACGATCAATAAAGTTATCGCCCCCACCTTTTACGCCGAACAATTTAGGTAATTGTGTTAAACCAATTGTTATTGCTGCACCCGCCTTGAATCCCACCAAAACGGTCTCGCTAATAAAATTGATAATACCACTCAAGCGCAAGAGATAAGCCAATATTGCCATTCCTGCAAACACCAAAGCCGTGAGTGAGGCAATATCAGCCCAACGTTGTACATCGCCATTGGCCATATCAGCAATAGTGGTACCAACCAATAAGGAAATTGCCGATGTTGGTCCTATGGCGAGTTGCCTACTGGTTCCTAATATGGCATAAAACAGACCACCAATAAGATAGCCATAGATTCCGTATTGAGGTGGTAGTCCCGCAAGGGTAGCATAAGCCAAAGAAACCGGAATTCCATATGCAGCCAGTGTTATCCCAGCTACAAAATCGCTTTTGAGAGTTTTCCTTTTGTATTCTTTAATCCAATCTACAGAGGGTAAAAGTTTTGAAGCCATAATTCAAAATGGTTATTAGTGATTAGCCACAAGCCATTAGTAATTAGTTTTTTTTTCAATAATTCTCAAATTGACTAATCACTTTTAGCTAATGCCTAGTGGCTAATTACTAAATAAAACTAATCTTTCTCATCTAGTAATGCTTGTTTAACAGCATTTAGCTCAGCTATTTTTTCTTTACTCACTTTTGGATATTCTAAATCCATTTCCTCTAATGCCGTAATGATTGCTGAAGCTATTGCAATTCGAGCGTACGATTTATTATCTGCGGGAATAACATACCAAGGAGATTTTTTGGTAGAAGTATTTTCTATTAATTCCTGATAGGCATGCATATAATCATCCCAATACCCTCGTTCTTTTGCATCTGCAGCACTAAATTTCCAGTTTTTGTCTGGATTATCTACACGCTCTATGAATCGTTCTTTTTGTTCTTTTTTAGAAACGTTAAGGAAAAATTTGAGGACTATGGTTCCGTTTCGGTTTAAGTATTTTTCGAAGTTTCGAATGTCTTGAAAACGCTCATCCCAAATATCTTTGGTAATCAACTTTTCGGGTAATTTTTGGCTTTTTAAAATTTGTTCATGCACTCGTACCACCAGAACTTCTTCATAATAGGAACGATTAAAAATTCCGATACGCCCACGTTCTGGCAAATGCTTTTGGCATCGCCATAAAAAATCATGATCTAAATCCTCCGAACTGGGTGCTTTGAATGAGAAAACTTGGCATCCTTGTGGATTTACGCCCGACATGACGTGTTTGATAGCACCATCTTTACCGGCTGCATCCATCGCCTGAAAAATGAGTAATAATGACCACTTGTCCTGAGCATACAATACATCTTGCATAGCGGCCAAGGCATCAACTCCCATTTGCAATGTTTGATTTACCAATGGTTTTCCTTCTTCACCCAGATTAAAACTGGCTTTGGTTTCGTAATCCTTAAGCTTAAAACCATCTCCATCTCCAACACAATATTTCTTTGAGAACTTTTTGGCCTTTTGTACCAATTCTTTTTTACTTAAAGAACCTAGGTCAATTAGTTTTTCCTCAAATTCATTCAACTCTTTTTTATTTGATTTAGACATAATCTTCAAATTTGATGTTAGTAAAAAGTGATGCAGATTAAAAAACAATTAATGTTTTCCTACTAATAAAAATTTAGGAATACAATCAACTAATTTAGTAAAAAAACAGAAACCGTATTTTATTTTGTGAAGAATGATTATGAAATTCTTAATGTTAATTTAAAACGAAAAGAAATTATTAACTTTTTTTGTCAGTTTCTGTAAATTATTCATTCGTTTTTTGTAATTTCCTCATCCTGATTGATATAAATCAGTATTTTTGTTTATACTAATTTTAATACTAATTTTATGAATACATTGAAAAAGATTAAAATTTTACTTTTTATTTTAGTTATCCCCCCATTTCTTTTCTCTTGTAAAAAAGAGATTGCACCCGAAGCCAAACCACTGGAAATTTCAATTGTAAAAGTGCTTCAACAAGATGTGCGTCTCGAATCGGAATTTACCGGACAAACTTTTGGACAATCGGATATACAAATTAACCCCAGAGTTGACGGCGTTATAGAAAGCCTCAATTTTAAAGAAGGTGGTTTAGTTACCAAAGGTCAATTGTTATACACGATTGATCCATTACCATTTCAAGAAAAAGTGCACCAATCAGAAGCAAATTTGGCAGAAATGCAGGCCAGATTAGCCAAAACCAAATCAGATTATGATATGATGGTGCCATTGGCCAAGATGAATGCAGTCAGTCAAAGAGAATTAATTGCTGCAAAATCAGCTTACAGCGCAGCTACTGCTTCTATAAAAGCAGCAAATGCCAATTTAGAAAATTCAAAAATAGAATTAGGATACTGTAGAGTTCTTGCTCCAATTTCAGGATTGATCGGTATTTCCAAAGTAAGAGTTGGAGATTATGTCCGTCCGGGTGCAGCATCTGTTTTAAATACCGTTTCGGATTTAGGCGATGTAAGGGTTCGTTTTACAATGAGCGAACAGGAGTATCTTCGAATTTTTAGAGAAATAACCAAGAAAGACTCTAATCTAAAAGGAGCAGGAAAATCAATTTCTTTGATATTGTCTGATGGTTCGGAATATTCAGAAAAAGGGAAAATTAGTTTTGCCGACAGACAAATTGATCCAACTACTGGTGCGGTGACTTTTGAGGCAGCATTTGCAAATCCTGACCAATTAATCAGACCTGGACAATTCGTGAAGGTCCATGTAGTTACAGATGTTCGCAAGTCTGCCCTGATTATTCCAAAACGTTCTGTTATCGAAATGCAAGGATTTTATCAGGTTTATGTCTTAGGCAATGGTAATAAAGTAGATATGAAAATGATACAAATTGGTCCGTCATACAAAGATTCTTATATAGTTACCGATGGATTAACGGCTAATGATAAAGTTGCTCTAGGTGGAACTTCCTTGTTGAAAAGCGGAAGTGTAGTTACTCCAAAAATTAATGATTGGACCCCAGGAAAAGCAGAAAATTAATCAGTGCTAACTAAATAATTTAGAAATATTATTATGGGAGAATTTTTCGTTAGAAGACCTATTGTAGCTATAGTAATCAGTATCATTACTGTTATACTTGGATTACTGGCGCTACAAAAAACACCAATTTCACAATATCCGGATATCAATCCGCCAGTTGTAAAAATCACTACAACTTTTACTGGAGCAAATGCTTTAAATGTTGAGCAAGCTGTTGCTACCCCAATTGAACAAAAAGTAAATGGAGTAGAGCAAATGCTTTACATAAAATCTACAAATACATCTGATGGAGCTTGTACTATTGAAGTAACATTTGATGTAGGAACCAATCTGGATAATGCTAACATGCTTACCCAAAACCGTCAGGCGCAGTCGGCTCCATTTATGCCTTCGAGTGTAAAACAACAAGGGGTAGTGGTTAAAAAATCATTGTCATTCCCAATGATGTTGTTCACGCTTACTTCGACAAACCCTAAATACGATTCGAAATTCCTGAATAACTATGCCAACATCAACATAGTAGATCAATTGGCGCGTATAAAAGGAGTTGGAGAGGTTTCCCTTTTTGGGGGAAGTGACTATTCCATGAGGGTTTGGCTGAAAGCCGATATGATGAGCAAGCTTGGTATTACTGTTGATGATGTGAAGAATGCCTTGAATGCTCAAAACATGATTAGTCCGGGAGGTAAATTTGGCGCTGAGCCTACTCCAAAAGGAACTGATTTCACATACGGGGTTACACTTCAAGACCGTTTGGTTACCGAAAAAGAGTTCGGCCAAATTGTGGTTAAAAGTAAATCAGACGGTGCTCAAGTATTGTTGAGCGATATCTCCAGAATTGAATTAGGAACAGAGAATTATAGCTCAAATGCCCGTAGAAACGGTAATGCTACAGCGGCAATTACGGTATTCCAGATGCCGGGTAGTAACGCTTTAGAAGTTGCCACTCTTGCCAAAGAGGCTATGAAAAAGATGTCTGAAAAGTTTCCAAAGGATGTTGTTTATCAGGAATCACTAGATACAACACTTGCTATTACAGCAGGTGTCAATGATATTGTTCACACTCTTTTTGAAGCAGTTATATTGGTAATCTTGGTAGTATTTATATTCCTTCAAAACTGGAGAGCTACTCTGATTCCATTAATTACGGTTCCAGTGTCTTTAATTGGTACTATTGCGGTTTTCCCAATGTTGGGCTTTTCGATAAACACACTGTCTTTATTGGGATTGGTACTTGCAATTGGTATTGTTGTGGATGACGCCATAGTGGTGGTAGAAGCCGTAATACATCATATCGAACATGGTAAGTCTCCGAAGGATGCTACTATCCAGGCGATGAAAGAAGTTTCGGGTCCGGTAATTGCAATTGCGCTCATATTGATTGCGGTGTTTGTACCCGTTGCGATGACTCCCGGTATCACTGGTCGTTTTTACCAACAGTTTGCCATAACCATTGCGGTCTCGGTGGCCTTCTCTGCATTTAGTGCCTTGTCATTAAGTCCCGCACTCTGTGCCATGTTACTGAAACCCACAAAACCGGTTGATCAGCAAACAGGATGGTTGGCCAAATTTTTTGCCGGATTCAATAGAATTTTTGAAAACGTTACAGAAAAGTATTTAGGAGGAGCTACATTTTTTGCTAAAAAATCATTGCGTATTATTGCTTTATTGGGTGTAATTATTGCCGCAATTGTTTTATTAGGCAAGAAAATCCCATTGGGCTTTATACCCGAAGAAGACCAAGGTTATATATTGGTTAATATAGCCCTGCCTCCGGCATCTTCACTCCAGAGGACGGATGAAGTTTCAAAGAAAGTTGATAGTTTCCTTAAAGAAGAGAAAGCAATACTTTCCTATACCACAATCAATGGATTTAGTATGCTTACCAACTCGTATCAGCCAAATAATGCCTTTATTTTCATATCCCTAAAACCATGGGAAGAAAGAGCAGAAACGGCTAAACAATTGGTAGATCGATTGAATAAAAGATTATCGACACAAATTACCAATGCAACCGCTTTTGCCTTTGGACCTCCTGCAATTCAAGGATTGGGAGCATCTGCCGGTTTTAGTTTGATGCTACAGGATCGTGGAGGTAATCCACCACAATACCTTGCACAACAAACTCAGGCTTTTATTGCCGCCGCCCAAAAACGTCCAGAGATTAAAAGGATTTATACCACTTTCAACGCTGGGACTCCTCAAATAAAGTTGGATATTGATAATGAAAAAGCAATGAAATTGGGGGTACCTGTTTCAAAAGTTACCGAAGTTTTGGGAGCCTTTTTGGGTGGTACTTATGTGAATGATTTTAACCGTTTCGGACGTCAATACAAAGTGTACTTGCAGGGAGAAGCTGTAGATAGGTTAAGTCCTGAAAACCTTAATAATATTTATGTAAGGAATAACGAAGGGAGTATGCTGCCTGTATCAACCCTTGTAACTGCTACAAAAGTTGCGGGACCTGATTTTACAAACCGTTTGAATCTGTTTAGATCTGCTGAGATTGGGGGAAGCCCTAACGACGGTTACAGTAGTGCACAAGCCTTAGCTGCTTTGGAAGAAGTTGCCAAAGAAACCTTGCCTGCCGATATGAGTTACGATTACATCAACCTTTCCTATCAGGAGAAACATTCACCTGGTGGAGGTACCGTGTTTTTTATGGCATTGGTGTTTGTGTTTTTAATTCTTGCCGCGCAATACGAAAGCTGGAAACTGCCTTTCAGTGTATTACTTGGAGCGCCTTTTGCCGTGTTTGGGGCCTTTTTGGGATTGGCCTTGGCAAGATTTGGAAGTGATGCTTATGTAAACAACGTGTTCGCCCAAATTGGATTGGTACTGTTAATCGGATTGGTGGCCAAGAATGCGATTCTTATCGTAGAGTTTGCCAAAGAAGAATATGAAAAAGGGAAACCATTGTACGAATCAGCGATGGTCGCAGCTAAGCTCCGTTTCCGACCTATCTTAATGACTGCTTTTGCTTTTATTCTTGGAGTTGTTCCGTTATTGACTGCCACTGGTGCAGGTTCGCAAGCCCGTATTGTAATGGGAATGGCCGTATTTAGCGGAATGCTAATCGCTACAGTTCTTGGAGTGTTAATTGTACCTGGATTGTTTGTAATGATTGAAAATATCGGAAAAAGCAAACATGAGGTTGTAGCAACAGAAAGTATTACGGACTCAAAAACTACAGATCATGAAGAATAAGTTTAAAATAATTGTTGTTATTGTAGTTCTTGCAGTGCTTCCTGTAGGTTGTTTGGTTGGACCTAAATATCAAAAACCGGAAGATCAAAGTGCTGCTAATTATCGTAATGGAACCGCAAATGCTGATACGTTGGCATCTGTTGTCAATGTCAAATGGTTTGATCTATTCAATGATGAAGTTCTGAAAGGACTAATCAATAAAGGATTGGAAAATAACTATGACATGAAAATTGCTTTGGCCCGTATTGAACGTACCCGAGCTGAATTAGGATACAGCAAAGCTGACTTATTGCCTGCAGTAGGATACAGCGCTACGATAAACAGTAATAAGAAATCCTTTTTACCATCTAATGCTTCCGCTACTCTATCTTGGGAGTTGGATTTCTGGGGTAAAATACGTCATGAAAACAGAGCGCTTCAAAACGAATTACTTGCTAGTGAAGAAGGACGAAAAGTGATTCTTTCAAATTTAGTAAGCGATATTGCTGTTGCATATTTTGAACTTCGTGATTTTGACAATCAGTTATTGATTACCAAACAGACCTTGGAAACCAGACAAAAGGCCTATGAAATAATCAATCAAAGGTTTACACAAGGTTATGTTTCCGAAGTGGATAAAGTTCAGATTGAACAGCAAGTGGCTATTGCCGAAGCGGCTATTCCTGCTATTCAGCGATTGATTACTGATCGTGAAAATAGAATCTCAATATTGATCGGGCAAGCTCCTGGTCCTATTGAGAGAGGAAAAACAGTTTTGGAACTACAAGTGGCAAATAACATTCCTGTTTCTATTCCTTCTATTGTATTAAAAAACAGACCTGATGTACAACAGGCTGAACGAAATTATATTGCCTCTAATGAAAGAATTGGGGTGGCACAGGCAATGCGTTTCCCTTCTTTTAATATTGCTGCATTAGCTGGTTTTGCAAACAGTGAAGTAAGCCATTTGTTTGACAGTTCTTCTTATTTGCAAAACGCAAGTGCTTCAGTTGCCGGCCCTATTTTTAATTTTGGTAAAAATAAAAGAAGAGTAGAGGTTTACAGACAAATTGCCGAAGAATCGAAACTTTCGTATCAAAAGACCTGTGTAGTTGCCGTTGCCGAAGTTGAACAGGCTTTGCAAAACGTAAGGACTTATAAAGAAGAATGGACTGCCAGAAATAAACAAGTGATAGCTGCCAGAAAAAATTTCGAATTATCGGAAGCCAGATATTACAATGGGTACGTTTCGTATCTGGAAGTACTAGAAGTACAACGCTCATTGTATGATTCTGAATTGAGTCTGTCCGAGTTAACCCAAAATCAATTAAGCTCAATGATACTATTGTACAGAGCTTTAGGAGGAGGTTGGAATTAATAACCACAAAGAATTATAATTAACGAACCACGCAAATTGCGTGGTTTTTTATTTAAATCATTTTCGGATTAAGCTTCCGTTTCACAGTAATACAAAATTTTATTACTTCTAACTGATTATGAACAATATAATTGTAAATTTATGTATTAAATCTAATAACCGAATTGATATGATTGATAATTATATACTTCAAAATTTGGTAATGTACCTAGTCCCTTTTTTTGGTGTACTAATCCCAATTCTTTTAGGTCAGCGATATGGATTTTATTTAAAAACTAAGGCTGTTAAAGTCAGTGATGCTCCGGTTGGATCTGTCGTTGGTGCTGCACTTGGTCTTTTGGCTTTTATGCTGGCTTTTACCTTTCAAATTGTTGATAACCGGTATAACGAGCGAAAAAAACTTTTGCTTGATGAAGTGACAACTATTCGTACCACTTACTTGCGTGCCGGACTAATACCGGAACCATACAAATCAAATACAAGGAAACTCTTGATTGAATATACTGATTTGCGTGCTTCTATAGTTGATGAGATTACACCTCGAAAAGTAGAGCACCTGAAGAATAGATCTCAAGCAATTTTAGATTCTCTTTGGCATTATTCTGAAGCATTGGGAGCTCTAGATAGAAGTTCGGAAGCATATTCTCTTTACATGTCATCTACAAATGATTTGAACGAAATATACAATCATCGTGTAACTTATACTTTTGAGTATCGCATTCCGTTTGCTATTTTATTTATTTTGGGTATTATCACTTTGTTTTCAATGTTTTTATTGGGCTATCAGTTTGGAATATCGGGCAAAAAAAACAATATCGTTGCCGTTTTAATCTCTATTATTTTTGCATCATTAATGTGGCTGATTCTTGCCCTTGACCGTCCGGAAAAAGGCTTTATTCGATTAAATCAAAAACCAATAATTACGCTTCATAAACAATTACACGGAAAATAATGTTTTGGCATATAATCACATCAATCCGTTAAAAAACGATCTATCAAAATCTTAAATCAAAAAACCTACATCTTCCAAGACTGGATTATGTAGGTTTTTAATATTTAAAAAGTATGCAAAAAATATTGAAAGTTTCTATTTTGAAAACTCAACTGTTTTTAGCTTATTCCAACCTCCGCGAGTAAAGTCTGGAATTTCTACTGGGGCAGAATTATTATTAAGTGAAATCTCTGTTAGAGGTCCTAAACAGCTCCATTCAGCCATGTCATACACATCCATATCTAATGGAAGTCCGTTTTGAAGACAGTGAATCAAGCGGTAATCCATTATAAAATCCATACCACCATGACCGCCAACTTCCTTAGCTTGCTCTTCTATACCAACAACTATAGGGTGCTTGTATTTTTGCATCATAGCTTTTTTTACATCGTCTGGCATATACTCCTCTGCTGTTAGTTTTTTATGATTTGGTACAATATCTGGACCTATCACTGATTCATCCAATGCATAACCCTCTGATGGATATTTATTAGCAAAACCTTTTGTCCCTGTAAGTTGGTACATGCGACTATATGGTCTAGGATTTGCCACATCATGCTGAATCTGAATTGTTTTCCCGTTTTGGGTACGAATCATGGTCATGGTATGGTCTCCATTTTTGAAATCTTTCAAATCTACTCCAGTCTTTTCTTTGATAAATGCTGGAATTCCAACGACTTTAGTATCCATAGAAACCAAATAATTCATTTTGTCTCCACGATGTATATTTAATGCCAAACAAGCTGGTCCCATACCATGTGTAGCATAAATATCTCCACGGTGTGCTTTGTTGTAATCCAAACGCCAGTTGTTCCAGTAATCTTCCCAATAGGGTTCTAGATTATGAATATACGATCCCTCTGCATGAAGAACTTCTCCAAACAGGCCTTGTTGTGCCATGTTCAAAGAAGTCAACTCGAAGAAATCATACACGCAGTTTTCTAATTGCATACAATGCTTTCTTGTTTTCTCAGATGTATTGATCAATTCCCAGATTTCGTCCATTGTCAATGCACCTGGTACTTCTATTACCACATGTTTTCCATCTTTCATAGCTTGTACACCAATGTTGGCATGATTCTTCCAGTCTGTGGCAATGTAAACTAAATCTACATTTGGAAGCGCTGTCACTTTTTTCCAAGAATCTGCCCCAAAGAATTCTTGAGCTTTAGGAAAACCTCTTTTTACAAGAGTTGCATTTGCTGCTTTGGTACGATCTTCTAACATATCACATACAGCAACTATTTCTACTCCTTTTATGTGAGTCATACGCTCTACAGCACCTGAACCTCTCATTCCTAAACCAATATAAGCAACACGAACTGTGGACAATGGTGCTGTGGCCAAACGCAATACATCTGTTTGACCTTTAGGACGTTTTGGCGTAACCGTTTTAATCATCTGTGCCGATACATTGGCTATTACCAGCATACATGCTAACAGAACATGCTTAATCATTCTTGTCTTCATAACGAATTAATTATATTAAAAAAATTGAATTAAATAGCACCACAATACCTTTCTAATGGGGAATCCTAAACTTAATTTTAAATCCTAAACTTTAAAAAACTCCACTAGGAAAAAGTCTAATGAAGTTTTTCAACTAACCAAAATACATTCATTTTTACTTTTCCTCTCCTTTTTCAGGTTGCAAACTTTCTAATATGGGTGTTTCTACAGTTCCTACTGACGTTTGTATTTTATCATTTTTTTGTTCAAAAATCACAATCTCATTAGCTCCTTCCTTTAACCAGCATCCCGGAACATATAAGGTTTGTTGCGGACCTACACTCCAATAACGACCAATATTGATTCCGTTAATAAAAATTATTCCTTTACCCCAATCACGCATGTCGAGAAAAGTATCTCCTGTTGTACTCAGGTTGAAAGTTCCTTGATAGACTGTGGGAGATCCAACTTTTACCATGTTTTTGGCATCGGTTAGGTTAGGCACTACATCCATCGGTAACGAGTACATGTTCCAATCTCCTGTGATCGTTTGCCCATTAATGATTACTGGCGAAATAATTCCTTTTGTGCTGTTTATAATATCGGCTCCATAATTAATACGCCCCATATTTTCTACGATGATATCTAAAGTAGCATTAAAAGGCACATCTATCATACAATCGTATTTTTTATAATAGCGATTCAATTCGGCTACTTTCACACCATTTACATATACAATTGCATAATCACGAAGTCCTTTTAATTCTAATTTTCCGCTAATAGGCTGTTTGAATTTTTTACTGTACCAAACATAACCATGACCTTGATTTAAATCTTCAAAAGTCAAAGGAGAATCTGCTGTAACTGCTTTTACTTTGCTTTTTAGATATTCTAAACTAACGGCTTTTGTTAATTGAATATTTGGAATTGTAATTACCGGAATTTTTGCAGGAACTGCTGGTGTTTTAGGGCTCTTCAATATATTGCGCAAAGCATTATATTTTTCTGTTCCCCAACCAGCTTCACTTATAGGGGCATCATAGTCATAAGTAGTTAAATCTGGTTGTATATCATGGTTCCCATCGTAATTTGCCCCAGAGGTAAACCCAAAGTTAGTTCCTCCATGTACCATATAATAATTGAAAGAAACACCAGCATCAAGATATTTTTGAGTTTGTTTTACTACATTTTCTGTAGCTACTTTAGGAAATTCTTCGACCCAATGATCTAACCAACCCGGATAAAATTCGGCAACCATATACGGCCCTTTCCCTCCGTTATACTTATTGACTACTTCCTTTAATTTAGCAACATCATCTTCGCCATTTGCAGTTGGCAAAGCTCCCGGAAGTGCACCTCCTTCAAACAACCAACTACCATCTGAGGTAAAGAATGGCACATTGAAACCTACATCTTTGAGTTGTTGAAAGACTGCGGCACTGTATTTTTTGTGTTCTGCCAATGGGATATCTTTTCGCTGAGCGACATAGGAACCAAACTCGTTCTCGCCCTGAACCATAATTATTGGTCCGCCATTAGTAACCAATAATTTTTTTACCTGACCATAAAGTGCCGTAAAATATGATTTTGTTGCTGCCAAATATTGTGGATTATTACCCCGTATAACCATTCCCGGAACTTTCTGTAAAAACCACGGATAACCTCCAAACTCCCATTCAGCACAAACATAAGGTCCCGGACGTAAAATAACATACAACCCTTCCTCCTGCGCTGTCTTTATGTATTCTGCAATATCTCTATTACCTGTTTTAAAATCCCAAACCCCTGGTGCTGTTTCATGATAATTCCAAAAAACATAAGTCGCGACTGCATTCAATCCCATGGCTTTCATCATCTTCAAGCGATGACGCCAATATGGCTTTGGGATACGGGCATAATGCATTTCGCCACTATGAATCTGAACAGGTTTCCCATCTAAAACAAAATTGCCATCAGTTATAGCAAAAGTATGTTTGGTTTGCCCTGTTGCATTTACAGCTAACAAAAGGAATAAAAACAAGGTAAAAAGACTTTTTTTCATCTAAAGATGCTCTTTAAAAAATTATTTTTTTGTTTTCAAATACAACTGTACACTATCCATAAGCTTAATCTGTGTTTTGGCCCTTACCAAATTTTGATCTTCGTATGTTGTAGCGTAATAACTGTCGTTATTTAGATAATCTCCTAAGAAGCGACAAGCTTGTTCAAAAAGGATCAATGGCAAACTTAAATGGATGTTTTGCGCTTCTTCTTCTGACATGAAACAAGAGGCTTCATTGACATAAGCCTTCATAAAGGCCTCATAAATTTCTATATCGAAACACACTTTTGACAGGTCTTTTTCTTCTTCTGTAGAAGTGTTGGTAGCCGTTCTTAAAGCATCACCCACATCATGAAAAATACTTCCCGGCATTACCGTATCAAAATCAATAATGCATAGAATATTTCCGTTGTCATCAAAAAGCATGTTCCCGATTTTAGTATCATTGTGCACTACTCTCGATGGTATTTTTCCCGTATTTATGGCATTGGCAACGGCTTCTATACTTTTGAAATTTGATTCTAAAAATGCTATTGATTCTTCTGCTTCCGATAGTCTTTCTGCCGAAGCTTTTTTTATGCTTTCTTCAAAATCATTAAATCTTTTTATCGTATTATGAAAATCCGGTATTGTATACTCTAAATCCGAAACCGGAAAATTAAGTAAGGCTGTATGAAACTTGGCCAAATAAGCCCCAACCTGACTTGCTACCATATCCGAATCTATCCGATCCAGAACCACCGAAGGAATATAGGTTGAAAGTTGCCAAATCGTTTCATCTTGTTCTGAATAAAACCGACCTTCCCTATTTGCAATAAATGTCAAAGTAGAAAACCCGTTTGCATTCAAATAGCAAGTGGTCTTTATCTTATTGTTCAATAAAGCTTTTATGTTCGGAAACACAACTTGATTCATTTTTTGCAAAATGTAATCCTCATCGGCTGTCTCAATTTTATAAGTGCTATTGATCAAGCCACTATGTATGGTGGTATAGCCAAGTATTGGTTTGTCCGAATAAAAATCCTTAAAGACGGTTTGAATTAATTCTTCCATACTTCATTTTTATAAGTCCCTTGATCGTGTAATTTTTGAAGTTTTACTTCGGCCAAATCTTTATCGGTTTTATAGGTAATCCCTATCCATTCTTCATTCGTTTTTAAAACCTCAACCTTAATGATATTGTTTTTGATCATATCACCAACTACATTCGGCAATTGATATTCTATACTATTATCTTCTAACCAGTTCGCAACAAATTTGTGAATATCCGTATCTATGAAATCAAAAATTTGTGTGGTAAACCCAAACATGTTCATCGATACAAATGCCTCTTTGCTAATCTCCTGCATAACTGAATTGGCATTCGGATAAACAACTATGCCATTTTCAATCCTAATTTTTTCTCTTTCGATAGAATCTACCAAGTAGCCATCTTTCATTTGGATTTCGGCTCTATTTACTGTTCCGTTATCCGATAATGTTTTCAGAATTGGATACACTATTGCGCAAGGATCATTAGAGGTTGATAAATGATCGTATGCCAATTTGAAAGAGCTTCGACCATAAAAATCATCGGCATTTATCAATAAGAAATTGTTTTTGACTATATCCTTCGCACACCAAACGGCATGTGCTGTTCCCCAAGGCCTTACATTTTTATACGTTAATCCCTCTAGTGTTAACTCCTTAGTTTGAACTACAAATTCGACATCTAAGTTTTGATCCGTAATGTATCTTTCTGTCAAAATTGAAATCATATCTTCCTGTACGATCAATACTATTTTACCAAATCCTGCTAGTAAGGCATCCGAAATGGAATAATCCATTATAATTTCACCATTGGGTCCTATGGTATCTAACTGTTTCAATCCCCCATATCGAGTTCCTAAACCCGCGGCTAATACTACTAGTGTTGGCTTCATCTTCTTTCTGTTTTAATCCTATTATCCTAAAAGCAAATCTCATTTGTGTTCGATTCTTCTTTTTAGGATTGTTACTTTATAAATTAATATTGTCTTCTATTTGATCGTTAGGACTACTTTTTCTTTTGTTGTAATCGATTATGGTTTTGGAAGCAATGAATGGTGCTTGTTTTTAGTATTTTTTCATCATTCTTTTCATTCCTATTTAATCTTTTGAAAAAACGATTTTTTTTATCAAAATGATGGTCTTTTTATGTTATCATTTTATTTTAAAATTGTTTTAAAAAATCCCTTCTTGCTTCTTTCTTAAAAAAGTTTTAAAACGACACTAAAATCCTCTTTTTAATATCTTTAACTTAAGAATCGAACCGTATTATTCACAATTCTATGACGAAACTATATATTATTTTTTAATAAAAAAAGGAAAACCCTAAAAAATGTGCTCGAACACATTAAATTTGTGTTATCGAGCACACAAAACACACCCCAAAACTAATTTCATCCGTTTTTGAAAATTATTTCTCTTCTTTTCAGTAAGAAAAATAAAACATACTTTTATAGTTATCTAATCTTTAAATCAGAATGTTAGTGCAAACTTTCAGCAAATAAAAAACACCTTTCAGATTGTAATTTGAAGGGGGTTTTAAATAAAAAAAGGCAAAAAAGCTTCTTTTCTTACTACAAGTACTTCAATCTGATTTCTAAATATTATTAATCTGTGATTATTAATAAAAAATGAGGAGTTCTATCTCTTGGAATCTAGATTAAACTGTCCTATTTCGGTACCATCATCTTTATACATTGTTAAATTCAATTTTTTTGAGCTGGCTTCTATTCGCGTTAATGTCCTTGTTCCGGTAACAGGTCCTCCACCAATGGCAAAATGATAGGTATGTTCTGGATTAGGCTCATACAATCCGTATTCATGGGTATGCCCTGCTATAAATAAATCTATTTTATACTTTTCGAATAATGGTCCAAAAAGTCTTCGGCAATCTAAGGTACCATGCGCATCATCTGAATGAAAATGCGGAATATGCATCATAACTACTCGGAAAGGTGCTTTTTTGAACGCTTTCGTTTTCATTTGTTTCTCTAGCCAGACTGATTGCTCTTCTCTGTACTTATCAAAATCGACTGCTCCTCCATACACTGGATGTGTGTCTTTTTTATCCTCTCCTGTGTCTAAAACCATTGTAAACACAGGCCCTATTTGAAAAGAGTAATACTCTCTATTGCCATAATTATAGTAGTAATCATAAAGGTTTCTCGAGAATTTTCCTCTGGTTTCATGATTACCTCGTACATATAAAAAAGGCTTCTCTGTTGAAAATATGCTACAAGGATCCAGCAAATGATTGACAATCTGGGTTTCATCTATTTGATAATCGAACATATCTCCATTTAAGAAAACAAAATCATACGGTTTATCCTTATTTAGTTGCATTAATTCTCCAAATGATTCCGGGCGGTCATGAAGATCATTTAATACCAACCAACTAACTTTATCAGCATCGGGATTCAGTGTTGTAAAAGAATATATTTCGCTACTTATAGTTTCTCCAAAAGTCATTTTATAAGGCTGAAACTCCACAATTTGTTTCGAAAAAACTTTATAAAAATATTGGGTATTAGGCTTAAGTCCTTTTAGTGATACACAATTGATTTTAGAATGCGTATTCAGCATTCCGTTTGTGGTTTGTTGTGCCTTATTGCCTAACTTTTCTGTTTCGCCAAACTCTACCCAATTCAGACACTTTAGATTAGTAAGCCACATTATGGTCATACTATTTATGCCTGGTGCTTGTAGATAGGGTTTTGTCAAAAAAGCATGGGAATCATTTATTGAAAGAACTTCCGGGTTTGTGTTTTCTGCAAGCGCAGACAAAGGCAATGCGCTTGCAGCCACAACTCCCGTAACACCTGCAATGGATCTTGTTATAAAAGAACGACGTGTATTATTAGCTTTCATAAATTTGATATGATAAAAATTATCTAATATGCCTGTCCGCAACTAATTTGAAAATCCTACTGCAAGGCTTTTTGCTAACTATTTTTGATTGTTCAATTTTTTTATCAGCACTGTTACATGATTTTTTGTGTCTTCATCTAATGCTGCTAATGCTTTGTTTCCTTCATCTGGTGCTAATTTTAGTAAGCCAGATATACCGGCAGCAATCACCCTATATGACTGATCTTTTACACTTTCATCCATTAATCCTTTATAACTAGCATCACCAGTAGCTGCAAGTTTCATAATTGCTGCAGCTCTAACGGTTGTATTTTTGTCGTTTTTGGCTATGCTAAGTAGACTTTTCAGTGCGGCTTCTTTTATTAGATTATCATTTAAATCCAATCCTTTTATACTAAGTGTTCTTAGATCATCTTGTTGATCTCCTAAACCGGCCAATAAGATAAGTTGAGCCGTATTGCTTCTATCTTTTGCTGCAAATTTGATAGCTTCGATTCTGTTGTGGTATGATGGTGCATTTTTGTACTGATAAAGATAATCTTCGGCTTTCTTGTTGTCTATAATCTGACCTACCAGAATCTTATCAGCATCCATGTCTACAAAATCAGGTTTGGCTGGCACATCAAAACTGAAATTTTGCTCACGCTTTTCTATTAAAATATCCTTTCTTATTTTATTTCCGTTTACATAAAAATCAACTTTTAGTGGCAAACTAAACAATTGTACTGAACTGTCTTGTGTTTGTTTTACCACAATAGTAGCTTTCCCATTAGCATAACCATATTGAATTTCTAAAATTGGACTACCTCCTTGATAGTACCATTGGTTAAAATATGGGCTCCAATCTTTTCCTGTTACATCCTCCATTGCCAAACGCAACTGGTGTGTTTCTCCAGAATTATAGGCATTTGTTGTCAGATAACGATTTAATGATTTAAAGAATGCTTCATCCCCCATTTGATTTTTTAATGCATACAGGATTATAGACCCTTTTGAGTAACTGATATTGTCAAACATATCTTCTTTATCATTGTAATGAAAACGTGCCAAAACCGGACTCATTCCGTTTTTGCTGGAACGCAAATAGCTTTGTAATTTTTCATAACGCGATCTGTCTTCTGCATCTTGTCCGGCATCATGCCCGTGCCAAAGCACTTCTCCAAAAGTTGCAAATGATTCATTCATTGTTAAATTAGACCAAGACTCTGCTGTTACATAATCTCCAAACCATTGGTGAAAAAGTTCATGTGCAATAGTGCTTTCTCCATTATCATCCAGTAATTCTCTTTCTGTATTTTGCACATACTCTCCATGCAAAGTAGCCGATGTATTTTCCATTGCTCCAGAAACATAATCTCTAGCTACAATCTGGGCGTATTTTACCCACGGATATTCAACCCCTAACATTTTGCTGAAGAAATTCATCATATCTGGTGTTTTACCAAAAATTTGTTTGGCATACGGCGCGTACTTAGGCTCTAAATAGTAACTAACTTCTTTACCGTTATACGAATCTTTATAGATTTTAAAATCACCTACCGCCATCATAAACAAGTAAGGAGAATGTGGCACATCCATTTTCCAGGTATCTGTACGGGTTCCGTTTTTGTTGTCTTTTTGAGCGACTAATTTCCCGTTTGATAAGGTTACGTATTTAGCAGCTACTGTCATCGAAATCTCAGATGTCGTTTTTTGATTTGGCTTATCTATAGTAGGAAACCAAGCTGATGATGCTTCTGTCTCACCTTGTGTCCAAATTTCAATAGGTTTATCTTCTTTTCCGTCTGGGTTTATAAAATACAATCCTTTTGCATTAGTAATTGCTGCACTTCCTTTTGCTTTTAACTCATCTGGTTTTGCTGTATAATCAATGTAAATAGTGTATTTCTCCGTTCTTTTATACTTTCTGTTTAAAGTAATGGAAAGTTGTTCTGAGTCGTAAGTATATTTTAAAGGAGTTTTTTCCTTTCCTACCATGATGGCTATTTCTTTAATATCCATCCCTTTGGCATCCAAAGTAAGTACATCTGTCTCGTAAAAATGAGGTTTTAAGGTAAGCCATGCTTTTCCGTACAAATATCTCTTGCCGTAATCAAACGATACATCAAGTTTTGTATTTACGAGATCGTTAACCTTTAGCGAAGTAACTCTATAAACCGCTAACTCATCGGTGTTTTTATCAGCATTCTGTGCTTCCATTTTTACTGATACCAGTGCCATGAAGCTAAAAACTGTACATTTTAAAAAAAGCTTATTCATTTTTATTTTATTTATGATCGTTATTTTATGATGCAATTATACTAAATCAATCCCTTGGGTATAATTATTTTTTACTATATATTTCTCGCAAAGACGCAAAGTGCTGAAAGGATAATCTTGAATTTTCAAAGTTTTTCCAGAATTCTGACTTCGCCGTCTTTTTCATCCTCTGTTAAACTAACTGATTGTTTTCTGGTATACGTCTGTAAACACCATTGAATGATTTTGTTAGATGTATACATATTTGCTTGTGCCTGTAACCATTCTTCTGCCTTTTTTGTGGTAGATGTTTTTTCTATTGCCCATGCCGCAACCAGTTGATTTGCCGGTAAGAAATTCATAACCATATTGTCTACTTTTGGGCTAAAGGCAATGATTTTTTGCAATGACTCGTTGGCTGTTGCTTTATCGCCAAGACTTGTGTAGCATAAATAATTCAGCCAGTTCTCCATTCTTTCGTCTATGTTTTCATCATACGGTTTTCCGGCACCCAAATTCTCTGGCCATAACTTTGCTTCTGCTATAAACTGCAATGCTTTTTTGTATTGCTTGTTTTTCATTTCTGTTACCGCCTGCATTAGTTTGGCTTCATGGTACAATTGTCTGCCGGCTGTAGCTCCTTCAAAAGGCAAAATTTGCAATTGGGTTAATAATGCATCTGCTACTGCATACTTTTTGGTTAGCAAGAGTGTTTTTGCATATAACATTCCCATGATGTAATTATCCTTATGCACTTTGTAAAAAGGCTCTACTACTGCCTGTGCTTTATCATATTGCTTTTGCACGATATAATGCTCTGTCAATAATTTAGAATATCGCCATCCTTGTTTATCCAGTTTAACGGCTTGTTGAAGATCTATCAATGCCAATCCTGGATTATCTTTCATCAGTGCCGCTCTTGCTGCATAAAAAGCAGGATCCATAGGTTTTGCACCACATTGCTGGAACAACTCTTTTGCTTTTCCAATATTATTACGGTTCCATTCTATCAATGCCAAATGATATTTTAATTGCCATTGCTCATTTGTTGCAATCAATTTTTCTAGCACATTAGCGGTTTCGGCACGGAATGGAAAACTAATTCCTGGCTGAATCTGACTTAAATCTACTGCTTTGTTTTCTAAAAATGCTTTCCAGTAAATTAGCTCCGCATTGGGAACTGCTAGTGAAAACACTTTTAGCGCTTCCTCCTTACGATTTAATCGCTGATACCACATTCCTAATTCCAGGTATGTTTCTTGTGGCATTTCGTTTTGTATCAGCGAAATAAAACGTTGTTTTGAGGCTTCGGAACCATCCGAAAGAAATTTCTCAAAACGAACAAAGTGATTCAAAGGATCAATTGCATAAATCTTATTTAATATTTCTGTTACTTTAGATGTATTGTTTTGCAAGCGGTATACTACTGCCAACAATTGCAGGCCATCCAAATTGTATTGATTGTTTAACAAACTTTTATCAGCATATTCAATGGCTTTGGTTGGTTCGTTTTCACAAAAGTAAATTTTACTCAACTCCGTATATGCGGCACTGCGGTATTCAACACTCGATGCGGCAAGATCAAATCCATCTTTTGCATCGGCTATCTTTCCTAAATGCAAGTTGGCCATGGCATAATAATAATTGGCTGCCGGATCATAGGTATTAATCGCCAAAGCTTTACTCACGGTTAAAACTGCCTCTGCATATTGGGCTTTTCTTATTTGCAGAGAGGCCATATCCGATAATGCCGGAGCATAATTGGGATCTTTCTTCAAGCATTCGGTTAATTTTTCCTCTGCTTTTATATAATCCTTAAAACTGATGTAATTTTTGCCTTGCAGGTATAAACCATATACTGAATTGTTATCAAAATCTTTTGGAATTTCTAACGGACGGTTTAGATTGCCGTCTTCTGGTGCCGAGTTCCAAACCAGTTTATTCTCCCCGATTGCTAGTTTTAATTTATTTTCATCAACCGTAACGCGGATAGAATCTTTGAATAATTCCATTGGCTTAACCGCAATATCCTTGGAGTACACCACTTTTCCGTTATCAAACACCACTAGTTTTTCGTTTAACTTTTGCAATGGCGAAAAATAAATCTTTAGCCAGCCGTTCTCGTTTTTCACATTTACGGAACCATAATTATTTGCTTTTACGAAACCTTTGGTTTTTTTAACCGGAAACCAGTATTCTGTCCATGAATCCGACTGATAAGGCGAAAAAGAACGGTGTTTAAAAGGTGTGTACATACTGTTTTCTGCAGATTGATTGAACAATCTTCCGCTTTGCACCTCAACGTATTGTCCGTCTGTATCCGTTAGTAATTTTTCCCAAATCATCCCTTGTTGAGACAGACCCCATATCCATATTTTCTTTCCGGGTTTATCGTCATGATTGCTGTATCTAGCCATTCCGAAATCTTCATCATGCCAGTATCCTCCAAAAAAATCGCTGTACTTACCAAATACATGGTATGATTTATAACCTCCAAAATTATTATTGTTGTAAAAGGAAAGATCTTTTCCGTTATCCTTGTTGATCGGCCATGAATGATACTCTCCATCGTGACCTAGATAGTTCTTGCCTGGATAAATAAATTGTAAATTTCCTGCTGCTTTAATCCCTGTATTCATCCAAGTATAATACGGTTGTTCGTACGCAGTGTCATTAAACCAAAAGGAATTGGTAGTAAAATAAGCCTTGTCCTTTGGCAAATTGATATCTAATTTCCAAGATGTTCTGGTAAGTAAATCCAATACTCCAATCACACAACTCACACTACCGTCTTCTCTGGTAATGGTTGTATAATCTACCGCTGTGGCACAATTGGGCGTATGACCTATTATTCCATAATTTCCCTCGACACCGCCGCTGGTCCAAGGTCCTCGCATGGCAATATCCCGAAATTTAATCACATGATTGTTATAAATAAAATCCTTTCCTGTTGATTTCTCGATAGCTGACCAAACCTTACCGCCAACCTCTGGCAATATTGTTAGTTTTATGTAATCGTTCTCTAATTCGACCACTTTCCACTCCTTTTGCACGGGCTTATCTGTAAAACCATCAAATCTATAATACGGATAGATTTTTGAGTCTGGTTTTGGGATAGGATCCGGATCTGAAAAAGGATAGGTTGTAAAAACTTTTTTATACTCTTTGATTGTTGGCACATTATTCTGCGCAACAACAAACTGACTTGCAAAATATAAAAGAAATACTGCTGATTTAAATTTCATAGTAGCTATTTGTTATTTTCAACGAATTAGAACGGTAACTAACTGGCTAAGTAATATGTTATCGCCACTCTTCCTTTGTGTTTAGAATCATGGCGATTTCATACATTGTGCCTTTTATTCCTTCTCATTGCTCTTCATTTTATGCTCTAAAACATAAGGTAACCAAACCACAAAAAACAATTGAACTCAAGTTAAAAAGGCTTTAAAAAACTTATTGCTTAACAATCAACAACAGTCCTTTTGCTTTTGCAACCGGTAATTCTGCATTAATTGAAAATTGTTGTACCGATTGAAAATTCTTTATTTCTGGAATTGTTATTGTAGCCTTAGCAGGATCAATACCTAATTTTTTCCAGTCTATATTCAATTTTACTTTTACATCATTATCTGCCCAACTTGCAATAGAAATTAATGCAGAACCTTTCTTTTTATAAACCGTTGCCAATACTTTGGTATTAGTTGTTTTCACTGGACAATTTTCGCTCCAGTATCCAACCATTTCTGATCCTTTTATGCCAAAGTCATTCCATACTTTCCAGATTGGTCTCGGGTCTGCATTATCACTCCAAGGCATTCTGTTCGTCATGCCGTAAATCATACCTCGCCAAGCGTTTCCGCCATCTTGCAACATTTCGCCCATAAGCCCGAAAGGGATTCCGCTTACTTCGGTCAAGAAAAAGTCCGGTTGATTTTTTTCATAATCAAAATATTCTCCAAACCATAGTTTATTTAGATATGGAAAATGCTCCATGTATAAATTGGCACTGTTATTAAACCCATCACTTTTGTTATACTGGTTGGCACTATGCAAATCAATTATTCCAGGATGTCCGTTTTGAGTCAATACTCTTTTTACTCGCTTCATAGTTACTCTATCAAAAGCAACGTCATCAAGGTAAACTCCATCTATACCTACGTTTTGAACCAACCAATTCATTCCTTCTACGTAATAATTATGCCAACGGTTCATTCCGCTATTTACTATTGCTGCATCTTTTATCCCAGGTACAAACCATGCTGCTATATAATCATCGCCTACATGTTCCTGTAACCAATTGAAGCCTCCACCTTTTCCTGGAGAATAAATTTCATGTCCCAAACTTCTTAAAGCAAATGTTTCATATGCTTTGTTTGAAAGCTCTCTGATCGTATTGTAAATTTTTACTTTTAGTCCTTTGCCATGTGCCTCATCTATATAATTTTTCATCTTTTCATGCTCGATAAAAGGATAGTTGATATATGGATTGATAGGAGTAGCATGGTGTATATTCACGATTGTTGCTCCTGTTTTTGCAATGGTATCTAAATTATCATACTTGTGATAGAATTTGCTGTCCCATTGGAAATCGGTATTGATTGCATGAAAAGGTGTAATCAACAAATTGAAATTATAGTACAAAACATCTCCTTTTTTCATGCTTCGGCTTCCGCTGTATGCATTAACCAAAACTGATTTTCCGCTAGGTACAATGTCAATTCCCCCTTTGTTTCCGTTGCCCCAAGATGCTGGCAAAAGCAATGGTTTTTGTAAATAGAAATTAGTATTCAAAGGACGGCTGTATTTTTCATCTCTTAATGAAAATTGCAATCCTGAATTCACGTTCCCGATCCATGCTCCATCCTGATTTTTATTGGCCACATCCCATTTCCATTTAATCGATTCTGGGCGTTCTCCTCCTTTTTGACCTAATCCCATCAGATATTTAGCCGATGTAGGCTGCAATGGCATTTGAAAATTAATGTCATTGAAAGTAACATCCTCAAGAGCCGTAATTTTTACAGTGTATGATAAAAACCCATCAAATTCTAGGGTTCCGTTTACCTGCATTTCTACAGCAGTATCCGTATTGGTACTTTCCCAAGATACTGTTCCTGCTTCTTTTTTGGTAAATTTAAAACTGGTGTTTTTCCAATTATTAATTTCTTTTCCTGTGTTGTCTACTAAATGAAATTGTGCTGGAGCTGTTAATATATCATTGGCTTTGGTACCAATTGAAGTCATTTCGGGTGTGAAAAAAGTCTGAATTTGAGCCGGTAGTCCGTTCTTGTTCAAAAGCACTTTTCTTCCTAATAATGAAACCTCTGCTTCTTTTACTTCTAATGGAGTATATGGTGCAATTACCGTGTTTTCTTGTGCCATTGTAGAATTCAACCATTTTAATCGGGTCATTTTTTCGGGTTGGTCGATGCCACCGTTATGAGTTACTTCCTCTTTAACCACTAAATGAAGGGTAACCGTTTGGGCAGCACCTCCCGAACTCACCAAAAACTCACCAAAATAATCTCCAGCGACAGTACTTTCCGGAACATCAATTCCGCACCACATAGCTTGGATTCTACCTTTTGAAACATTTACAGTATTCGAAAAAACAGTTCCATCATATTTTGTTCCGTCTGTATTGATACAGCTTATACTTTTTGCTGCAATTGTTTTTCCGTCTTTACTTTTTAAATCCGAAAATGTAACTTTCAGGTTGTTTAAATCTTGCAAAGCATAAACTCCCAACTGAAATGCCAAATATTCTCCTCTTAATGCAGTATCTGTAAAAGTGTTTTGAACTCCCTTATCGATCCAACGCTTTGGTAAATCTTTTTGCATTCGGATAGAGTTCGTTCTGTCTTCCGGGAAAACCAAGAATGCTTTTCCTTTGTTCTGTGCAATTATATTTTGGGTTTCGGTAGCCGTTGCAATCACTTCCATAGGATAAAAACTATTGAAAGCATTGATACTTTGAATTTCCGAAACGCTACAATTTGGTTTTAAATCGGCTTTTACTTTTGACAACCATGCCGCATCAGCAGTATTCTCCGGTTTTACATAAACTCCTTTTGGGTAATTTGCCTTACCTTCATCTATGTATGGTAGATAATAAACATAGTAAGTTCCTTTACCGGAAACCGGTTCAAAAAGTACTGTTCCGGATTCTCTGTTTATATTTTCAGACTTAACATTTAGAATGTCTTTTCCTGTTTTTGCATCTTGCACAATGATGCGTTTTTGTTCTGGATTTTCGTCTCTCCTTCTCCAATCAATTGTTGTTTTGGCAACCGTTCCGCTACCTGTAAACTGTACTATCGCTCGATGATTTCCGAGTAAATCAGGATTCCAACTGTCGTTTCCATCCGTGTACTTTAATTCTTGTGCCTGTAAAGCGCCTGTTGTTATAAAAAGACAAAGTGCGAATAAGCTACTTATAAAAAATCTCGGTTTTAAGTTGTTTTGCATGATTGTATTTTTTTCAAAAGAGTGTATAGAATAGTAATAATTTGTATTATAGAACCGCTTAGTAAATAGCTTCCCAACCTTGTTTTTTCCAATATTCTATAATGGGTTTATAAGGTCCTAGTCTATGTTGTTTTTCAGAGAAAGGATCGCTAAAAGGTGCATGCGCATAATCTATCGCTTTTGCTTTTGGGTCTGGGTAATCTAATGTTTTTGGGTTGGGTCTGGTATGAACAGAATCATCATTCACATAAGCTGCAATGTCGAGCGCTTGTGCATCTGTCAAATATGGTTTTCCAACAGTTACTTTATCATAAGGCATATTTCCTTTTAGCCATTGTGCTTGCTTAATAACTCTATGCATGCTTGAACCGGGTTGGTAGGCATAATTACCCCATAAAGGCGGGTAAACATAGCCCGATTTATCCTCATTGAATTTCCCCTGTCCGTCATTTCCATGACAACGAGCACAGTTTTCGGTAAAAAGCACTTTTCCTCTCTCTGGACTTGCTGCTACTTCCGGAAATTCAATTTTTAGGTTTTTAGAACCTTTAAACAAACTATCTTTTGGTACAAACTTGCTAATCCATTTAAAATAAGATAAGAAAGCAACCATTTCATCACTGTCTAATGGCAATGGTTTTCCTGAATGCGGACGCATCACACAGTTGTTTACACGTTCTGCCAATGTGAGTACTTTGTCTTCTCTTCCACGGTATTGTGGGTAATTATCATGCGATGACATCAAGTTGAAAGCATATGGTTTGGTTCCTGCATCCTGATGGCAATTGGTACAATTCATTTTATTGCCCAAATATTTTCCTTTAATTCCGTTTGGACCAATATAATACGCTGTTCTTAGCATTAATTCTCTTCCATAACGCACTGACTCGCCAAACTTATCATTTGGGATTTTTGAAGTATCAATGGTAATATAAGATTCATCTTTTGCATCTGTTTTCGCAACAGTATTAGCCGAAGATAAATTACATGAATTAAAAACCATTATTGGCACTGCAAAAAGGATTCCTATAACAACTATTTTTTTCATTCTAATAAGGTATTAAATCCTGGTATCTAAAAGCTATTTCTTCCAAAAAAGTATTTAAATTTTGGTTGTCAGGAACCCACTTTTTCATTTCATCGGAAGAAAAATATTTTTGATGTGGGTTTCTACTGAAACTGCTCTTTTCCCTTTGGTTATTTTTTAATTAAAAAGAAACGGTTTGAGTTTATCTTCCGGGATAAACTTAGTTCGATAAGGTGGAATTTCTGACTCTAAAGCCCATAGTAACACCCCTTGTTTATTGGTCAAAACCGTTATATGTCTTTTGGAACAACATGCCAATATGGTTGCTGCATCTATCCTATAGGCACTTCCCATTCTGTCATTATAGATTTCCTTTGGCAATTTTACCTGATAATCCAGTTTTATGGCATTGCCTTTTTCGTCTACTTTGAAAGCAAAAATTGAAGATTGTTTTTTATCGACTCCATTATCAAAAAACATCAAGCTTCCCTCTTCGTTAATGTGTGCCGCATGGGCTTGCGAGAAACTACAATTGACAGGCATTTTCATGGTACCACCTTTTCCTATTTTCCAGATTACTTTTCCGGTTTTAGCATCTACTTTCCAGATTTGGCCATTGTTATAAAACGAAATAATGAAATTGCCGTCTTTGTCATAATTCAAACTGTTGGCATGCATCCAATCCTTCTTGGTTTTCAGTAATGCTTTGTCTTTCATTGGATCTAAATCGTCAAAAACGCTCCATTTCCAGAGTTGTTTTCCTTTTTTGTCCAAAATGATAATTCCGTCACCATTGATGGTATCTTTCTTTTTACCTCCAATAGCGGTTAAATCAGTTATTCTTTCATCAACAAATAGTGTTACGATTTCGTTTGTTGATTTTTTTATGATTTCATGATGAATGACTTGTTTAAAATCTCCTTGACCTTTTTTAAGGTGTGTTAGTGTATCGCCTTGCAAATTAATTTCCAAGATTTCGCTGCCATAACTTGTTGGTTCATCATTCTTCCCAAGTATAGAAATAATGCTTTGATCATCTGTAAAACAAGAAACTTTAAATCCCGTTCCTTCTACCGTATGATACCATCTCAAGTTCCCTTTATAATCTACAATGTAAGCTACTCCGGGTGTTTCTCTTTTGCTTAAGAGCAAAAAACCTTTTTTGAAATTTTCAGGCAATAGTTTTGGTTTTGGACAATTGGCCTTGAATTGTTTTTGCAACCATTCCGGCAATTGTCTGGATTTGAATGCATAGACTTTACTTGTGTTTTTTACATCATCCTGAACTGTCACAACTTGATAGTTGTATTTAGTCTCAGGTCTGATGGAACATAGCACCAATGAATGTTTTTTACCACTTGGACTTATCATAGATGACATTTTATCTTTACTTCCTATTGCCTCACGCCAATATTCTACATATACTTTTGCATCTGTACTTGTAGTAACATCAATTTGAATCTTCAATTCGTTGTTACTATGAGTTCCGACGCTGATATTTTTGATACAATTGCTTTTATTAGAGCAACCCATCAGTACTAATAGCGGGAGAACAAAAAGTGTTTTTGATAAAAATCTCTTGATCATTTTATGTCTGTGTTTAAAAAAATGCTACTGCTTTTTTATAAAAACCAAGAATATAATAGTCTCACAATTTATTATATTCTTGATTTTTAAAATACCTATTCCTGCTTATTGTCTGTCAGCGTTACTTAACTTAGGATTAAGATCAACTTGACTTTGAGGGTAAGTATAAAACTTATTTTGAGGCATCTTGATTTGAGCCGCTTCACCTACTCTTAGGTGATATGCATTTACAAGAACATCATATTTGTTCATTCTTATTAAATCTGAACG
The DNA here is from genome assembly GCF_026870175.2 of Flavobacterium aestivum. Taxonomy (NCBI): domain Bacteria; kingdom Pseudomonadati; phylum Bacteroidota; class Flavobacteriia; order Flavobacteriales; family Flavobacteriaceae; genus Flavobacterium; species Flavobacterium aestivum. The sequence goes on from NZ_CP113977.2 coordinate 700,472, forward strand.
ACGTTTTCCTTCAAAGAAAAACTCCCATCCTCTTTCTTGCAAAATAGCATCTCTTAAAGTAGTTTGATTATGATCTGCCAGAACCAAAAGTTTAGCATGCGATCTTCCCTTAACTTGATTAATAAGATCTATTGCTTCTGCATTAGGTCCGCTAAGTTCATTTAATGCTTCTGCTCTGCTTAACAACACATCGGCATAACGTAAAATATCTACACTGTGACCATCATAATAGGTTGTAGTTTCATCATCTGCATATTTTTTGGTCGCTACATCTTGCATATAGAATTCGCCTTCTGGTGGTTCAGCCCCCAATGTAGGTGCTTGCTTGTGCAACAAACCATCTACACCCATATATTCTGGGAAGAAACATTGTTTTCTGTCGTCTTCATCTCCAAAAGTATTATAGAAATCCCAGTTTACTGTATAATACTGCCATCTGTTTTGAACAACTGGGTGATCTACTGGTCCAAAATGATTTAACAATTCTGTTCCGTTCGTATTAGCATCACTAAGTGAAGAAAAAATATTCTCATTACACCATTTGTTATTTTCTTTGAATAAGCCCAGGTATGATGGGAAAAGGCTGTATTCATTTAGGTTCATTACCTGTTGGGTAACATTTACCACCTGTTGCCAGTTGTGACTGCGTAAATACAATTTTGCCAATAACGTTAATGCTGCTCCTTTGGTAGCACGTCCTACATCATTACTATCATAAATGGCATTGTTTTTATAATTAACCGGTAATACACTTGCCGCATCATTAAGTTCTTTGATCAAGAAAGTATCTATATCCTCAACTGATGTTGGAGGGGTTTGATTTAAATAATCAGGATTCTTTAAATCGGCCTCAGTAATTAAAATTACCGGTCCCCAAGAATCCGTTAAGTCCATATAGGCACAAGCTCTTAAAAACTTAGCCTCGGCTAAAAACTGTGCTTTTTCTGCCTCAGAAATTCCAGTCATTGGTGTGATGTTGAAAATCGCATTGTTTGCATTGGCAATCAATTTATACATTGCATTCCAATCTTCTTTAAGTAGTCCATTAGCTGCGTTCCAGGTTCCCAAAGACAATTGTCCCGGGTCACCACCAAATTGACAATGTCCTAAATCTGTTGCAAGATCTGTCAAAGCAAAATGTCGTGTTGCCCAGTATGAAAAGTTATCCCCCACAGCTGGTCCTTTAAGTCTACCATAAATTGAATTAATGGCCGCTACGGCATCCGACTTGGTTTGATACCCATTGGTATTGGTCAGATTACTGTATACTGTAGGATCAAGATCGTTATTACACGAAAATTGTGCTCCTGCAGTAAGTAAAAGTAATAATATTGTATATTTTTTCATCTTAATAAATTTAGTGTTAGTTAAAAAGCTTTTTAGACTAGTGAATTGTTACTTTTAAACCTAAAATAAATGTTCTGGAAGCTGGGAATGAGTTAAAATCGATTCCTCCACCCAAGTTGTTATTTGAATGCCCATTTACTTCAGGATCATTTCCAGAATATTTTGTAAAAGTTGCCAAATTCTGACCAATAGCATACAACCTGATGTTATCTATAAATTTAACCTGTCTTAATGCACTTTGTGGAATAGAATATCCTAAAGAAACATTTTTCAGACGAATGTATGATGCTTCTTCAACAAATCTTGAATTAACATAACTACCATATTTACTTTTGTAATACCCGTCTCTTGGAATATCTGTATTTTCATTTGTACCGGCTACCCATCGATTCAAAGCATCCATACTTGTAGATGATTCTCCTACCATTGCGGTCATATTGTATACTGAATAATCAAAAGCTCCTTGAAAAAAGATATTCAAATCAAAATCTCCGTATCTAAAATCATTATTAAATCCTGCAATATAATGTGGTATTGAATTTCCTAAATACGTTCTGTCATCTGCTGTAATTTTTCCGTCTCCATTTACATCTACATATTTTGGATCTCCTGGTTTAGACAATGGTTGTGGTGCATACACTTCTCCTGTTTTTACCACTCCCGCATATTCATAACCAAATAATACTCCCATTTCTTTTCCTGGTTCAAGTCTTGTAAACTCTTGACCCGAAACTACTCCACTTGGGTTGGATGTATTTGTACTAATGATTTTAACATTATCAGCAAGCTCTACTATCTTTTGCTTATTGTATGCAAAGTTTAAAGACGTTCTCCAAGAAAAATTATCTGTTCTAAAGTTTTCGCTACTTATACCAAGCTCAATCCCTTTATTTTCAATAATTCCCGAGTTTATTCTTTGTACACCAAAGCCCCACCATCCACCAACTGGAACATTCAAAAGTGCATCAGTAGTAGTTTTTTTATAGACATCGATAGTACTGCTAAGTCTTCCGCCAAAGAATCCCATGTCCAAACCTAAATTGGTTTGAGCGGTTTCTTCCCATTTCAAATTAGGATTAGCAAGGTTAGCCGGTTCTGTACCTCCTACAAAACTATCTGGAGCAATCGTTACACCGTAAGAAGCAAGCCTGCTCATGTATGCATAATCCCCAATACCATCATTCCCCGTAATACCATAACTGGCTCTTAATTTTAAATCTGAAAAGGTATTTAGATCTTGTATAAATGATTCGTTAGACATTTTCCATGCAATAGCTCCAGATGGGAATATTCCGTATTTATTATTTGGACCAAAACGAGATGAACCATCTTTTCTTATCGTGAAGGAAACTAAATATTTATCTGCAAATGAATAATTCAACCTGCTAAAATATGAAGTAAGCTTAGTCTCTGTTTTCTCGGTTTCCGGTTTTGAATAAACAGATGCTCCTTGAAGATTGTAATAAGTTAACAAATCATTGCTGAAACCTGTACCCGCTGCTCTTACTCGCTCGTAAGTATCTTTTTGATTGGATGTCCCCAACATGGCTGTTATAGCATGTTCTTTTATATTAAACTTGTAAGTCAAATATTGCTCTGTACTCCATCTAAAAAAGGTTTTGTTTTCTTCTGACCCGGAACCTTTTAAAGCTGCACCTGCAACAAGCGTGCTTGGTGTGTACTTCCCTTGTATGTTTTCTTGCCATTCAGCTCCAGCTCCAAAATGATACGTCAGGTTTTTGATAATTTCATAGTCCAGAAACATACTTCCGTTTACTAATCTATTGATTGTATGATCTGTTGGTTCTAACAAAAGTGCCAATGCATTATCTTTTCCTTGGTATTTATAATAAGACCCATCAGGATTGTATACCGGAAGTGTTGGAGGTGCAGTTTGGATAGAATACATTGGAGATAAAATGTTGTCCCCAAAATCACTGTTATTACCCTCACCTACAGCACCATAAAAATTGGTACCCATATTTAATTTATCATTAAATTTTTTCTCGGCGCCCATTCTAACTGTGTATCTCTCAAAATCGGTATTCTCTAGAGCCCCTTTTTGTTTTAGATAATTTCCAGAAAGGAAAAACTTAGACACTTTATCGCTTCCGCTAAAAGTAAGACTTCTGTTGATTACGCTTCCTTGGCGGGTTGCTTCGTCAAACCAATTGGTGTTTGCTATAGGAAAACTAGAAGGAAAAACTGGCGGTTTACCGTTCTCTGCTGCCAGTGCATTTTGAAAATCTGCATATTGCTGCCCGCTCATTAAAGATGGTTCTTTGATTATATTCTGAAAACCATCCGAGATTTCAGCCTCAACTTGCATCTTACCTGATTTTCCTTTTTTGGTAGTAATCAATATAACCCCATTTCCTCCTCTGGCTCCATAAATAGCTGTAGATGATGCATCCTTTAAAACCTGAATATTTTCGATATCATTTGGACTAATCGATGCACCAGTGCTGGTAATAAATCCATCTACCACATACAATGGCGCATTAGAGGTGTTGATTGAGTTCCCCCCTCTAATAATAACTGAAGGTGTACTTCCCGGAGCAAAACTATTTTGTTGTACTTGAATCCCTGATGCACGTCCTTGTAAAGCTTGACCAACATTAGAAACAGTACCTCCTAAGTTTAAGTTGTCTTTACCAATAGAACTCACAGAACCGGTAAGGTCACTTTTCTTTTGTTTACCATACCCTACAACAATTACTTCATTCATTACCTGACCTTCTTCTTTCAAAGTGATTGTCATAAAACCATCAGTCGCTTTTACTTCTTTAGATTGCTTTCCGATAAAAGAAATCACTAAAGTAACTGAAGTCTCTGAGGTATTGATTGCAAAAGAACCATCTACATCAGTTTGAACTGATTCTTTAGTTCCTTTAACGTGAATATTAGCCCCAGATATAGGTTGTCCAGCCTCATCTGTAACCTTTCCTTTAATTTGTTTTTGGATATTAATTTCTATCGGAAGATTTGTACTATAACTTTCTGATGCTGAAACTTGCAAAGTCCAGTTGAGCAGTAAAACTGTTGTAATTTTGACCACTCTCCCAGAGATCATGTTAAGCCGAAAATCTTCGGGCTTATTTTTGGTTTTTACATTCATATTCATGGTATTTAAGTTAGTTATTTTTTCATTTTCCTAAAAATCTGTTCTTGACACTACAAACAATTGAATCTGTCTGTTTTTTCAAAAAAAGAATCTTAACATTCCTGTTGACTTTAAAATTTCAAAACACTCTATTCGATTAAACACATTCTCATTTAAAAAGCCGGAAATAATATTAGAATCATTTTTTTAGCGCTTTAAAATTGAAAATGGAATAATAAAATTCACAATTACATGACGAAACTATATATTATTTTTTAATAAAAAAAGGAAAGTGACAAAAAATGTGCTCGAACACGCTAAATTTGTGTTTTCGAGCACACAATTGCAGGAAAAGTATCGGAATTCTTTTTAAAAGCATTAATTCTGAAACGTTTAACCTGTCTGTTTTTATCTAATGCAAAAAATAATCAAGTAAGAAATACAAGGGAGTTTCACCAAAAGGTTTGGAATTTGAAAAAAGGGAATTTTAAAGAATAACTTTGAGCATCATTTACAACGTCAAAATTTTGCAACAAAAAAGGAAAATTGGCAAATTACCAAAAGAAGAACCTCAGCAATAATCATATTACTGCTGTTCTGATTATCTCAAATAAAGAATTGTCCATAACAACACAATGTCATGAAGTTGCAAAGCATAAAATCACTTTTTGGGCATCATTGAATCTTTGGGGAGATAGATTCAATAAGAAGCATAACATAAAACCCTTATAAATACTAAGAGTAAAAAGTCTTACTCTAAATAGGAATTGATATTTTCAGAATTGATGATATCTATGGGTAACAATGTAGTGTTTGGAATTTCTTTACCAAAAATAAAGAACTCAGCTAGACCCATTCCGCCCAAATAAGCTTGTCTTTTAGGATTTTGATGAATTAGAAAATCTATAGCGCCTTGGTTTAAAAAAGTACAGTTTTCGTCTACCAAATCATATCCAATAATACCAATTTTAGATGTATTTTCATCACCGGCTATTTTGGCAATATGATAGGATTTTGAAGTGGTGACAAAGATTCCGTCTAAGTTGGGATTGAGAGCGAGAAAATCTTTAAAGTCTTTTTCTATAGTTGGATGATGCAGTTTTAGAGTCTGTATCGTGTAATCTGAATTCTCTTTTTCGCTAAAATACGTTCTAAATCCACGCTCTTTTTCCTGCATGTGACTGGCATTTTCATACGACTCATCGATATGAATAATAACCAGACTTCCTTTTTTGTAAAGCAAATCCAAGAGTTTTGCTGCAACCCTACCGCTCATAAACAAGTCCTGACCAACAAAGCTTTTGATTATAGATGAGTGAATTTGATTGTTGAAAGTAGAAACAATAATTCCTAAATCATTATATTTTTCTACCACATTTAGTGTTTCTTTATAAAACAATGGCACTAACATAACGGCATCAGGAGCCATTTTCAATATAGATTCATTACAACTTATAAAAGATTCTGTGCTTTCCGGATCAAAATAGAATATTTTGATTTGAAGGTTGTATGCTTTAAATTTTTGTACAACATCCTCGATTCCTTTAACACAAGGAAGCCAATAGGAGTCTAACGATGGATCTGGAAGGCTAACACAAATGCTATATACTTTATTGTTCTTGAGACTTCTTGCCATAAAATTAGGCTCGTAATTAATCTCACTCAAAACAGCATTCACTTTCAAAAGAGCATCTTCAGATACTTTGCCTCTTTTATGCAACACTCTATCCACGGTTCCTTTTGAAACCCCGGCTAACTTAGCAATATCCTTAATAGTTAGTTTTTTATCCATTGGTAGCAAATATATAAAAAAAGTTGAGAGCTTAAACTACAATGCAAATTTGTGCTTATAAACAGAGACCACCGTTTCAAAAGCTCTTGAAACGGTGGTCTCTACAATTTATAAATGAATTGTTCTATTAAAGATTTTCGAAGAAATCATTCCCTTTATCATCAGTAATGATAAAAGCTGGGAAGTCTTTAATGGTGATTTTACGAACGGCTTCCATCCCTAATTCTTCAAAATCCACAACCTCAACTGATAGAATATTCTCTTTGGCCAAGATTGCTGCCGGACCTCCAATAGATCCCAAATAGAATCCTCCATAGGTTTTACAAGCATTCATTACATCTTTGGTTCTATTTCCTTTGGCTAGCATCACCATACTTCCACCATTTTTTTGGAACTCTTCTACATAAACGTCCATTCTACCAGCAGTTGTTGGTCCAAAACTTCCCGAAGGCATTCCTTCTGGTGTTTTTGCCGGTCCTGCATAATAGATCGGATGGTTTTTAAAATACTCTGGCATTGGTTTCCCAGCGTCTAATAATTCCTTGATTTTTGCGTGAGCAATATCACGGGCCACTATCAAAGTTCCGTTCAGTTTTAGACGAGTTTTGATTGGGTATTTAGACAATTCTGCCAAGATCTCAGACATTGGTCTGTTTAAATCTATTTCTATGGCTGGTTCTAAATGCGGTGCTGTTTCTGGCAATAATCGTTTTGGATCCTTTTCTAATTGCTCAACGAAAATACCATCTTTAGTAATTTTACCTTTGATGTTTCTATCGGCAGAACAAGAAACACCTAATCCTACCGGACAAGAAGCAGCGTGGCGTGACAAACGAATCACTCGAACATCGTGGGTGAAATATTTACCTCCAAATTGTGCTCCAATATGGCTTTCCTGGCAGATTAACTGTACTCTTTTTTCCCACTCCAAATCTCTGAAAGCCTGACCTGCCATGTTTCCAGAAGTAGGCAAATTATCAAAATAACCTGCCGAAGCTTTTTTAACGGCACTTAAGTTCGCTTCTGCAGAAGTTCCTCCAATCACTAAAGCTAAGTGATATGGCGGACAAGCCGAAGTTCCCAAATCCATTATTTTGGCACGAATAAAAGCATCCAGTGATTTTTCGTTCAATAACGATTTTGTTTGCTGGTATAAATACGTTTTATTGGCAGATCCTCCTCCTTTGGCTAAAAATAAGAAATCATATGAAGCTCCTTTTTTTGCATAGATATCAATCTGAGCAGGAAGATTAGACCCTGAATTTTTCTCCTCAAACATGCTAATAGGCACAATTTGAGAATAACGAAGGTTTCTTTCTTGATAAGTATTAAAAATCCCTTTTGATAACCATTCGGCATCATCAGCTCCAGTATATACGTTTTCTCCTTTTTTGGCCATTACGATAGCCGTTCCGGTATCCTGACAAGAAGGCAACTCTCCATCGATAGCCACTACAGCATTTTGTAATAAATTATAAGCCACAAAACGGTCATTATCTGTCGCTTCTGGATCATCCAGAATTGCTTTTAGCTTTTCTAAATGTGAAGTACGCAACATAAAAGAAACATCTTTTAGAGCTTCTTGAGCCAATAATTCCAATCCTTTTGGATCAACAGTCAAGATTTCTCTATCGCCAAATTTTTCAACATTTACAAAATCAGAAGTGATTTTACGGTATTGGGTATCGTCTTTTAAGATAGGATAAGGATCCTGGTATATAAAGTCCATAATTTATAATTGATTTTTGATGGCGTAAATATAAGAATTGTTCAAAGAACCATAGCTCATTTATACCAGCTTCCTCATTTAAATTATCCAAAATCATTAAATAATCATGACAAAAGACCCATTTTGAAATATACAAATAAAATTATAACTCAAAACTCCATCTTTTTCCTACTTTCATTTCCTACATGATCATTAAAATAAAAATTTTATATCCCAAAATAATCATCATTATTTCATAAAAAACTAAATACCAATTAGTAACACATTTGTAAAAATATCAAAAAGCGTAACTACAGATTAGACACCTTTACAATGATTTAATGTTTTTATAACAAAAACATTACATTTTGTTATAAAAAAATACAATGCTATGCATACCTAGTTTACCCCTCTATATTCCTAAGATTTCCGCTTCTAATCTTTCAAAACTTACTGCAAATAAGCAGTTTACAAACAAATTCAACGAAAATAACGACCATAAAACAGGTATTAATACGTGCTATTAGTTTTTTCACAACAAATACATTTGCTTTTGTTGTAAAAACAAAAATTATTTATTAACCAACCAAAACCAACCAAAATGAAAAAAAAATTACCGAAAATCATTGCACTGACATTTGCGACATCGATATTCTCTTTGTCGGCATTTGCACAAAAAACAGACAAGGGAATTAGCCAGAAAAATTTATCTGACAATGGCACTCCGAGTTCAATTACCTTTAATGACAAATCAACCTACAAAGCCTCAGATTCCAAAAAGGCACTTAAAGAGCAATTGAATCTAAATGAGAATCAATCTTTTTCGAAAATTAAAACCGAAACTGATGCAAAAGGATATACTCATGAAAGATTTCAATTGTACCAACAAGGTTTAAAAGTCGAATTTGCAACTTATACTTTACACTCTAAGAGCGAAAAATTAGAATCGATGAATGGTGAGTTTTACAATATGAAAAATGTAAAAACGACAGCTTCGATCTCTCCTCAAGATGCTCTTAACATAGCGATAAGCCGTACAGGTGCTAAAGAATATCTTTGGGATAATCCTCAAGAGGCTTCACAAATGGGCTATCAAAAACCGAAAGGAGAGTTAGTTCTTCTCCCATCTATGGAAGAACAAGGAACGAAAAGAACAACAGATGTAGTTCGGTTAGCCTATAAATTTGATATTTATGCCACAAATCCTGTGAGTCGTGGTGATATGTATATTGATGCCAATTCCGGAGCGGTTTTATTTTACAATGCAACCATAAAACATCTTGGAGAATATGCTCATAGCAGCTCAAAAACTACTGCTGTAGATACTCAAAAAGCTACCCAAAATACAAAAACAGTATTTGTTGCCGCCAATGCTGCAACTCGTTATAGCGGGACACAAACTATTCAAACTTTATTGAGTGGTTCCTCTTATATTTTATCAGACAATACCAGAGGAAATGGGGTCTTAACGGTAAATATGAAAAAGGGAACCAACTATAGCGCTGCAGTAAATTTTACTGATGCTGACAATAATTGGACCGCAGCTGAATATAACAACACAAACAAGGATAATGGTGCACTTGACGCTCATTGGGGAGCCGAAAAAACGTACGATTACTGGTCTACTGTTCACGGCAGAAACAGTTTTGATAATGCTGGTGCAGCCATCAAAAGTTATGTTCACTATGACAATGCATATGATAACGCCTACTGGAACGGAAGCGTAATGACCTATGGCGACGGAAGCGGTACTTATTTTGACATACTGACCTCAATAGATGTTGCTGGTCATGAAATTGGTCATGCCGTATGTGAAAAAACGGCTAATCTGGTATATCAAAAAGAATCTGGTGCCATGAACGAAGGTTTCTCAGATATTTGGGGAGCTTGTATCGAGTATTATGCCGCTCCAACAAAATCTACCTGGTTAGTTGGAGAAGATATTGAAAGAAGAGCAGGACACGCTTCATTACGATCAATGAGTAATCCAAAGTCAGAAGGACAACCTGATACTTATGGAGGAACAAATTGGAAATCTGTAAGCTGTACGCCATCACAAACCAATGACTACTGCGGAGTACATACAAATAGTGGGGTACTAAATCACTGGTTTTACATTTTGAGTGTAGGTAAAACAGGAACAAATGACATTGGAAGTTCTTATAGTGTTACTGGTATTACAATAGACAAAGCTGCAAAAATTGCATTTCGTTTAGAAAGTGTGTATTTATCGGCAAACTCTACTTATGCTAATGCCAGAACTTATGGAATCCAGTCTGCAATTGATCTTTACGGAGCAGGTTCTCCAGAAGTAATTGCCACTACTAACGCTTTCTATGCCGTGGGAGTTGGAGCAGCTTATTCTAACGACACAACTGCACCAACAGCACCTGCAAATTTAGCAGCAGCAGGAACAACCTCAACTTCTACAAATTTATCTTGGACAGCAGCAACAGACAACGTGGCTGTAACTGGATATAATGTTTATAATGGGGCAACTTTAGTAACCACCGCTACTGGATTGACTTATACTGTTACTGGATTAACAGCTAGCACAGCTTATACTTTTACCGTAAAAGCTAAAGATGCTGCTGGAAATCTATCTCAAAGCAGTAATGCGGTTTCTGTAACAACTGGACCAGCTACAGCAGCTTACTGTGCTTCTAAAGGGAATAGTGTAACTGATGAATATATCGGAAAAGTACAATTAGGCACTATCAATAATACGTCTACAGGAGGTACAGGTTATAGTGATTATACTTCTATTTCTACTAATCTAACAAAAGGTAGCGCTTCAACAATCACTATTACACCAACATGGACTGGAACTTCTTATGCTGAAGGTTATGCAGTTTGGATTGATTTAAACGATGATAAAGATTTTGATGATGCAGGTGAATTAGTGTGGAGCAAAGCCGCTTCAACTACAACACCAGCTACTGGTTCTTTCACAGTTCCAACATCTGCAACTGCTAGCACAACTAGAATGAGGGTATCTATGAAATATAATGGCGTACCAACTCCTTGTGAAGCTTTTTCTTATGGAGAAGTAGAAGATTACACTGTTAACCTTGCTACTGGAACAACCGATACCCAAGCGCCAACAGCTCCTACAAGCCTTGCTGCTTCTGGAACTACTGCAACTACAACAAATCTATCTTGGACAGCATCTACAGACAATGTAGGTGTAACTGGCTATGACGTATACCAAGGAACAACTTTAAAATCTACCGTTACAGGAACTACATATGCCGTTACAGGTTTGACAGCAAGTACTGCTTATACTTTTTATGTAGTTGCAAAAGATGCTGCCGGTAATGTTTCTGCATCTAGTAATGTGGCAAATGTAACTACAACTGGAACTGCAGTTACTTACTGTACTTCTAAAGGAAATAGTGTAGCCGATGAATTTATTGACTATGTTGCCATTGGTGGTATTGCAAATACAACAGCCGGTAACGGAGGCTATGGAGATTTCACAAGCCAAACCGGTAATCTTCCTTATGGTACAAACACAATAGTATTGAGTACTGGATTTTCAGGTTCTGCCTACACAGAATATTGGAGAGTTTGGATTGATTTTAATAAAAATGGAACTTTCGAAACTTCTGAGCAAATGGTAGCTGGATCATCATCTCTTAGTTCTAACCTTTCATATACGTTTACAGTTCCAACAACAGCATTGGCTGGACCAACAAGAATGAGAGTTTCAATGAAATACGGAGCTGCAGCAACAGCCTGTGAAACTTTCACCTATGGAGAAGTTGAGGATTATACAGTAAATATTGGTGGTTCACCAATAACAGGGTTTAACATTGCTGGTACTAAAGAATTAGGTGATGAAAATAACATCTTTGATTATTCCGTATATCCTAACCCTACTATCAATTCCGTTAGCATTAAAATGGCTGACAGCAGAGTAGTTTCATACAGAATCTTTAATTACTTAGGACAGCAGGTTGGTTCAGGTAAATTATCTGAAAACGACATCAATGTTAGTAAATTAAGTGCCGGTACTTACATTATTGAAGTAAATGATGGTCAAAAAACAATGACTAAGAAATTGGTTAAAGAATAATCTCCCTTACTAACCAAATGAAAAGCCTCGCAAATTGCGAGGCTTTTTTATAATACTATATCGCTTCCGAACAAATCGATACAAAATAAGCTTACTTCAAAATGGGTCTTGTTTTAAAAAAACCAACTCGCCACAAAAATAGCGGTAATCACACAGATTAAATCCACCAAAAGCATAGTTCCTAAAGCGTAACGGGTATTTTTTATATTAACTGAACCAAAGTAAACGGCAATCACATAAAAAGTACTTTCTGCACTACATTGAAAAATACTACTCAATCTTCCCGTCAAAGAATCGGCTCCAAAAGTATTCATCGAATCGATCAAAAATCCTCTTGATCCCGCTGAACTAAAAGGTCTAAGCATTGCCACTGGTAAGGCATCGGTAATTTCTTTGTTTACTCCCATATTAGAGAAAGCATAAGCAATCCAGTTACTGATAATTTCAAATAAACCGCTGTTTCTAAATAAAGAAATGGCAACTAACATTCCCAAAACATATGGAAAAATAGTTACTCCGGTTTTTACACCATTATTGGCTCCCGACACGAAAGCTTCAAAAACGGTAGTCTTTGCCTCTGCAAATTTCTTTTCTTTTACAAAGGATAAGATTAAAGTAGCAACAATAATCACTACCAATATCAAAGCCGATAGATTCGAAGTAAAATAATTTTTACCTATTAAATCCAAATGGTTTACATACATCAACAAACCAACTATCGCTGCAATCAGTGCCATCAAGGATACAACCAAAGAAGCGCTTTTGAAATTAATTTTTTGTTTGATTCCAACAATAAGGAAAGCGGCAATTGTGCCAATAAACGAAGTGATTATACAAGGCAACATTACATCGGCAGGATTGGTGGCATTAGCCGCTGCACGATAACCAATAATAGAAGTTGCGATTAATGTTAGCCCAGATGCGTGCAAACACATAAACATAATTTGGGCATCACTCGCCTTGTCTTTTTCGGGATTTATTTCTTGTAAACTCTCCATCGCTTTTAACCCAAATGGTGTTGCGGCTGAATCCAATCCCAAGAAATTGGCAGCAAAGTTTAAGGTCATATAAGAAATCGAAGGGTGATTTTTGGGAATGCTTGGAAACACTTTCACAAATACCGGACTTAATACTTTGGCTAATCTTTCAGAAGCTCCGGATATGATTAATAACTCCATCAAGCCGCAGAAAAATGCCAGATAAGCAATAAGTGGTAAAATCAAATCTACCAAAGTGCTTTTGCAGGTTGGCAACAAACCATCTGATTTTTGAACTCCACTGAAAATTTTTACGGTTTTGTTTTTATAAACGTAAGTCGTGTCAGCATTTAGCGTATCACGATTGATAATCATGGTTTGATCTGGTGCTTTCTTGATACTATCCTTGATAAAAGCAGGAACCTGATGAATATATTTTTCGGACAGTAAAATTGGATCGTCTTTTTTCCCATTCAAGGTATAATCAATGGTGTAACTGTTTCCCGTAAATAAACTGACAACAACAAATACAATTGAAGAAATGAAAATAACCAACCAAAATCTACTTAATACCATAATTTATAATTTTTGTAAATATAATTATTTAAAAGAAAAGACCTAACAGGTTTTAAAAACCTGTTAGGTCTTATAAAGTCTAAACATGAATAATCTCTTCCTCTATCAATAAATCTTCCCGTCTGAGGCGGAGGAAAATTTGCGCTACGGCGATGGTATCTTTCTCGCAATAGGTGATGATACGATCAATATTTTTTTCTACATAAAAAACGTGCCCCACCTGACTACCATCAATATCGCCTTTTGACGATGGGATCCCGAGTACTTTACACATTAGCTTCAGCGATGTGAAGTGTTTGTAGTCACCAAATTTCCATAACTCTAAAGTATCCAAATGTGGAATCTCCCATGGCTTTTTGCCAAATAAATTCAGCTTGTTAGGAATTGCTATTTGATTGATAATCATTCGACGGGCTAGAAACGGAATATCAAATTCTTTGGCATTATGCCCACACAAAACATGTTGTGGTTGATTGAAATGATTGTTCAGCAAATTATTAAAATCATTTAGGATTTTCTTTTCCTCTCCAAAAAAGGAAGTCACCCTAAAATTTCGGATATCTCCCTTAATGGTAAAATACCCAACTGATATACAAATGATTTTTCCGAACTCAGCCCAAATTCCGGCACGATCGTAAAATTCCTCTCCTGAAAACTCGTCTTTGCGTTGGTATAACGTTTTTTGCTCCCAAAGCGATTGCATTTCAGTATCAAGTGAATTGTAGTTTTCTTCTTCCGGAACGGTTTCTATATCGAGGAATAGTATATTATTGAGGTTTATTTTTTCAATCATCAGATAGATTTTGGATTATTGGATTGTTAGATTTTTCGAACAGTTTAGAAATTGCTAACTAATTCAAAAAACTAATTTATCTAAAAAATCTAAGATAATCCCGTTTTAAGAAAGTAGACTTGTAAATAATTCTAATCTAAGAAGTCCAAAAATCTAACAATCTAAATAAGTCTAAACTAAAATAAACTTTGTTGTGTGGTGGGATTTTCATGTTCGAGCAACCATTTTTTTCGCCATAATCCTCCTGCGTAGCCCGTGAGTGAACCATTTGTTCCAATGACTCTATGACAAGGGACAACTATCCAAAGCGGATTTTTCCCATTCGCAGAAGCTACAGCACGAATGGCTTTTACATCTCCTAAAATTTTTGACTGTTCTAAATATGATCTGGTTTTCCCATACGGAATCTCTAGTAATGTTTTCCATACTTTTTGTTGAAATTCTGTTCCTTTAGGATTGAGTTTGAAATCAAAATGAGTTCTTTTCTTTTCGAAATAATCATTGAGTTGCAAAACTGCTTCTTGTAAAACAATTGGAATTTCTACCGAAACTGTTCCTTCATCTAAAACAGAAATTTCAGATATTCCATTTTCATCGCCTGTAATTGCGGCAATTCCCAAAGGTGTTTTGATGTAAGCTGTTTCCATGATTTTAAGTAGATTTGACTATAAGTTCTCAAAGTTATTGCAAAGTTCTCAAAGAATTTAGAAAGGATGAAAATAAAAAAACCATTCGCTTACACAAATGGTTTTGTTTTTTAGCCCCGGTAGTAGCGGCATCCTTTATGTTTTTCCTTTAAAAACATAAAGATATAGCGGATAACGGGATTAGCTCCTGAAAATTATTTATTTAAAAGTATAGCGGCTTCTTTGGCAAAATAAGTCGAAATCAAGCTTGCACCCGCTCTTTTGATACACATTAATTGCTCCATCATAATTTTGTCATTATCCAACCAACCTCTTTCGGCTGCGGCTTTGATCATGGCGTATTCACCAGATACATGAAAAACCGTTACTGGAACATTTACTGCATTTTTTACTTCGCGAACGATATCTAAATAGGCAATTCCTGGTTTTACCATTACCATATCCGCTCCTTCTTCTACATCAGATAAGGCTTCTTTGATGGCTTCGATACGGTTGGCATAATCCATTTGATATGTTTTTTTGTCTTTAGGAACGGCAACATCAGCCTCTCTTGGTGCACTGTCTAGAGCATCTCGGAAAGGTCCGTAAAATGCTGATGCATACTTAGCAGAATAGCTCATAATCCCTACATGGTGAAATCCTGCAGCGTCTAATCCTTCACGCAAACGTAGCACACGTCCGTCCATCATGTCAGATGGTGCTACAAAATCGGCCCCAGCCTCGGCATGTGAAACTGCCATTTTTACCAAAGCTTCTACTGTAGAATCATTTTCTACATCGCCATTGGCAATAATTCCATCGTGACCATAAATAGAATATGGGTCTAAAGCCACATCCGGCATTACAACCATCTCTGGACAAGCTGTTTTGATAGCTCGAATAGCTTGTTGCATCAATCCGTTTGGATTCCAAGCTTCTGCACCTGTATTGTCTTTTAGGTCTTCGCTTACTTTTACGTAAATATTGACTGCACGTATTCCTAAAGCATATATTTCTTTGACCTCAGCTACCGTTAAATCAATCGAACGGCGAAAGATTCCCGGCATAGATGGTATTTCAACCTTTACGTTTTCTCCCTCTGCAATAAACATTGGAAACATAAAATCAGTTGGACTCAAAGTCGTTTCACGAACCAAACTACGAATCGATTCGTTAACTCTTAAACGGCGGTTTCTGTGTAATGGGAACATATAATTTTTTATTTTAGATTTCAGATTTATATTTAAGCTATTAAAATCCCGTTTTTTGATGAACGGTTTCAAATACTTCTTTTACTTTTTGGGGAGGATCAAAACGATAGCCTACCGTAAAATTTAAAGTGCCAACAGCATCATTCAATTGTACTCTAGTGTCACTGTCTTGCACAAATGCAATGTAATTTACGTTAACAAATGAAAAGAACGAATTGGTATTATAACCCAGCTTTAAACTCCCGCTAGAATTATAAATACCCGAAACTTCTCCATCCATATCACTAATTCCTCCTCCTATCCCTAATCCTGCCGATAGCAAAATCCTGTTGTTAATTACAAAATTATAATAATATGACGGAGATAATGTCATTTCAAAGAAATCACTTTCTGGGTTTTGACTTCCGTCATTCAGATCAAGATTGGTGTAAAAAAATGAAAAACTTGGAATAAAACTACCCGAACTTTTAGTTTGCCATTCTTTTTGATTTGCTATTGTTTTAAACGAAAAATTGGGATTGAAAATATAGGAAGTAACACCTCCTATTTTGGTAGATCTCAGATTTGGCAAAGGAACTGTTACTGGTCCATCATTGACATAAAATCCTTTTTGATTAATAAAACTAAGTGTTTGCATCCATTTTTTATGAATAAACCGTGTGCTCAAATTAAATAATTTTGAATCTCCATTGTCTTTGTTAGCATCAAAAAAACGAGGTGAAAATCCAAATGAAAAATCAGCCATTTTAAATGAAACACTTGCTCCTATTTGCTCTCTTCGGTTAGGAATCAGATCAAGTACTCTTTTTGTCCCATCTGTATTCGAACCAACAATCTGAAAAGCATTAGAAACATCCAAATAATACAAGCTGGCTATTACTTTGTCATCATACGTTTTGAAATACGAATTGGGGGTTGTCTTTTCTTGGGCAAAACAGCCAAGAATCCCACCAATCAAAATCAAACAAAACGTTTTTACAACCATTCTTTCTGATTTTCTAATACTTTCAATAACTTTTCTTCTTGGCTTCCTGCCTCTGGATGATGATCATATACCCACTGTACATGCGGCGGTAAGCTCATCAGGATACTTTCTATCCTTCCGTTGGTTTTTAGCCCAAATAAAGTGCCTTTATCGTGTACTAAGTTGAATTCTACATAACGTCCTCGACGAATTTCCTGCCAAGTTCTGTTCTCAGGTGTGTAAGTCAAGTTTTTTCTTCTTTCGACTATTGGAACGTAGGCTTCCAGAAAACTATTTCCCACTTCAGTAACAAAATTATACCAATCTTGCATACTCATAGCGTCATTTGCTTTGCAATAATCAAAGAATAATCCGCCAATTCCTCTAGCTTCATTACGATGCGCGTTCCAAAAATAGGCATCGCATTGTTTTTTATACTTTGGGTAAAACTCCTGATTGTGTTTGTCACAAGCCGTTTTACAGGTTTGATGAAAATGAACGGCATCTTCTTCAAATAGATAATAAGGCGTTAAATCCTGTCCGCCTCCAAACCATTGCTGAATCACTTTTCCGTTATCATCGTACATTTCGAAATAACGCCAATTGGCATGAACTGTTGGTACCATTGGACTTTTGGGATGCAAAACCAAACTCAAACCGCAGGCAAAAAAATCTGCTTCGCCTACATTGAACATTTTTTGCATCGTTTCAGGCAATTTCCCGTGTACTGCCGAAATATTAACACCACCTTTTTCAAAAACGGCCCCATTTTCAATAACACGGGTACGCCCTCCTCCTCCTTCTGGACGATCCCAAAGGTCTTCACGAAATTTGGCTTGACCATCCACGTTTTCTAATCCTTTACAGATTTGGTCTTGAAGGTTTTGTATATAAGAGAAAAATTGTTCTTTCATAAGGAGATAATATTATTTTTCATTGGTCATATGTAATTGCTTCACCTATTCGTCCCGATAATTATCGGGACTCGAGTCGCATAACTACATTAATGCTTAGGACTGATTTTAGGCAATGCTCATTTCGTTAGTTCATATAATTCCATATCTATTGGAAGTTCATCCGTTGGCGTAAACTCATTTGGCAAGGTTCTTTGCCAAACAAACCCAGATTTTACGGCCACCTTTACACTCCCCAAATTCGTTTTATGCGATATAATTTGAAGGGTGTTCAAATTCAGCTCATTGAATGCAAAGTTTGAAACTTCTTTGACAGCAAAAGTAACTAAACCCTTCCCTTCATATTCAGCACCAATACCATAAGCCAATTCTGCTTGTCGCGTTTCAAAATCAACTTTTTTGATAGCAATCAGACCCGCTATGTTTTCAGTTTCTTTTTCTTTTATGGCAAACGTATAACAAATGTTAGATTGCAGCTCTGATGTTTTAATATTAATATAGTTTGCTGAATCTTCTAAAGTCAGATTACTAGATAATGTTTGAGGAAAATATCTTTTGAATCTTTCGGCATTTGAAACCATTAATTCATTCAGATTTTTTGCGTCGTTGTCATCCAGTAGGGCAATATGGAATGAGTTTATATAATGCATTATGTTTTTTATTCTCCCTTTAACTCTCCTGCAAACCAGATAAATTACCTAGAGAGCTGAGCTGAGGATTTGTTTTAATTTATTTTTGCATTGGCAATTTTTGCACTTATTCCAAACGAAAACGTCTTGCTTTCCTGTTGAATATAATTGTAAATGGCAATGGCTTTTTGTGAAAAATCAAATTGACTTCCTTTTGAAAAAGCGACTAAAAAATCGGCAAATAATTCGAACTGATTCCAATCAAAATGTAGGCGTTCCAAATGGGTAATCAATTCATCTTCTTTAAATTCCCCTAGACTCTCGACATTCATCGCCAAATCTTTTAACTCATTTTCTAGGTAAAGAAGATCTTCTAAATTCCAAAACTTAGGCACATAAACCAATGACATCAGCTTTTTGAGCATGTTGTCAATCCGAATACTTTCTTGGTCTCTTAAGCCTTTGTTTAGCATATTTTATTATTACTGTTATTTATTTATCCTGCAAGGTTTTAAAAAACCTTGTAGGTATCACTTTTGTGCTATCCTTTTATATCATAACTTCAAGATTTGAAAAAATCTGGGAGAGATACATACTCCCAATAATTTATTCAAAAGTATATTTTTCCGTCAAAAAATCATTTCTTTGAATGTGGCAAAAAATGAAATTTTCTAGACCTCCAAATAATTTTAAAACTTCTTCTCTTTCAATTTTTGTTTCTTTATTTGAGATGAAAGCCGGATAGGATGAATACTTATAATTCTCAAATTTTAAATCCAAATGATGCTTCGGATTCAAATGCACATACTGTATCAATTGCTTCAAATACTCTTCATCATTGAGTCTTATTCTCTTGAAATGCTTTTCAAATAAACTCCCTGTCCTATCACTTTCTTTATTAAAAGCTTTCGCATAAGAATTAAAAAAATTAGAAAATGCCTGTGTTACTATTTTTTCCTCTTCATTCAATCGAATAACCAAATGAAAATGATTATCCATTAAACAATATGCAAATATTGAGATTTTACCTGATAAATATTTTGAAAGTTGTTTCAAAAAGAAGTTTTTGTTTTCATCATTTTCGAAAATTAAACACTTATTTATACCTCTGTTATAAATATGATAATAACCCTCTTTTTCTAAAACTTCTAATTTCATAAACACTCATTCTTTTGAAATAACGTTTTCTAACACACCTACAAGGTTCAAAAAACCTTGCAGGATATACAATACAAACCGAAATTGCTTATTAGTTTCCGTATTCCTTCACCGCATCAATAAATGCTTTGGCGTGATCTACTGGAATATTTGGTAAAATTCCGTGACCTAAATTTACTATGTATTTGTCTTTTCCAAATTCGTCAATCATTTCGTGTACCATTTTCTTGATGGTCGGAATTGGCGAAAGCAATCTTGAAGGATCAAAATTTCCTTGTAAAGTTACGTTCCCTCCAGACAAATAACGAGCATTTCTAGGTGTACATGTCCAATCTACACCCAAAGCTGATGCCTTGCTTTTTCCCATTTCGTTAAGAGCAAACCAACATCCTTTTCCGAAAACAATTACCGGTGTAATTTCCGCTAATGCTTCAATGATTTGGTTAATGTATTTCCATGAGAATTCCTGATAATCTGTTGGTGAAAGCATTCCTCCCCAAGAATCAAAAATCTGAACTGCATTTACTCCTGCTTTTACTTTTTCTTTTAAATATAAAATCGTTGTGTCGGTAATTTTTTGCAATAAAGTGTGTGCAGCTACTGGGTTTGAAAAACAAAACCCTTTGGCAGTATCAAAACTTTTCGATCCTTTTCCTTCTACTGCATAACAGAAAATAGTCCAAGGTGAACCTGCAAAACCAATTAATGGCACCTCATCATTCAGCATTTCTTTGGTCAATTTTACCGCATCCATTACATAACCCAAGGTTTCCTGAATATTTGGAACAAAAACCTGATTTACTTGTTCCATGGTACGTATTGGATTTGGAATTATTGGTCCCAAATTATCTTTCAATTCTACGTGAATTCCCATTGCTCTTGGCACTACTAAAATATCCGAGAACAAAATAGCTGCATCCGGAGCAATTCTACGAATAGGTTGCACGGTAATTTCGGCAGCCAATTCTGGAGTTTCGCAACGGGTAAAAAAATCGTATTTGTCACGCAAAGCTCTAAATTCAGGCAAATATCTTCCGGCTTGACGCATCATCCAAACCGGTGGGCGTTGTACTGTTTCTCCTTTTAAAGCTTTTAAAAATAAATCGTTCTTTAGCATTGTTTTCTTTCTTTAGGCTTTAAGCATTGGGCTTTAAGCGTTTTGTTTATCTATAATTCTTTTGCTTAGGCTTACTGCCTAAAGCTTTTTTCTATTTATATTCTGCTATTACATCATCAATCACTTCTTCAACACTGGGTTGGTCTGCCACGATGATGTTTTTTGTTATTTTATCTAATGCACTTGCGGTTGTTTCTCCTATGCAAAAACAGTTCTCGTTCTTGATTGTATTCTCTTTTAGATAACTTTTTACTCCAGATGGGCTAAAAAACAAGATTGCATCGGTTTTAGTCTTCATCTTATGTGGAGTCAAAGTCGTTTCATAAGCTTTGATTTCATTAAACTTCACTCCTGCTTCTTTTAGCGCAACGGGTAAAGTCTCACGGCGTAAATTACCACTAAAAAAGGTAAAACTTTCAGAACCGTAAATCAGCGTGATTATTTCTGCCAAATCTGATGCATATCCGGTATAAGCTACCACATTGAATCCTGCTTCAGACAATAATATTTTGGTTTTGAGACCTACACAAAAAACGTTTTTAGACTTTAATTTCTCTAAATCTGTGTGCTGAAAAACACTGTGAACGGCATTTTGACTGGTAAAGATCAAATTCTCATTGACTTCTTTAAGCTCAATTTTCTTGCTTTCAGTTTTGATGAAATCGGCTTCTGTTACTTCAAAATCCGCTTTTATCAATTCTTGCTTTTGAATAGGAGAAAGAATCTTGGTGGATAATATGTGGATTTTGCTCATTTGCTATTTTGTTTTTTAAATCATTCTGAAAAAGCCAATTATTTTTGTTTTAGCCCCGATTACTTCGCTGTATCTTTATTTTCATCAAAGTCCAGTGAATTTCATTCGAAAAGAAAATCTTTCTTCATCTCGTTTCTATAAATGAGCTTAGAAAGATTTGTAATGATATCGGAAATCTATTTTACCAAAAATACCAATTTCTTCGCTTCTTATTTTTTTAAACTCTCTTTTATTGTTGCCATCAATTGAGTTCCTCCGTTTTCGAATATTTCTTGAGCCGAATTATAACCTAACTTTTTCCAATCTTCAATAGGAACGACTTTGTTTACTTCAATTTTCTGTTTTCCGTCAATAGAAAATAAAACTCCCTTGAACTCAATAGTATCTTCGATTTCGTTATACTTTGCCAAAGCTCCAATTGGTGCCGTGCAACCGCCCTCTAAGGTTCTTAGGAATTGTCTTTCGATATGAGTGCACACTTCGGTTTCTATATCATTTAATTGTCCAACTGCGTCTCTACAAAAATCATCATCTGCCATAGCCACAACAACCATTGCTCCTTGTGCAGGTGCTGGTATCATCCAATCTAAGTCTATATAATTTTCGGGTTTTAGGTTGATGCGTTCTAGTCCCGCTGCAGCAAATACGGCTCCATTCCAATCATTTTCTTGTAGTTTTTGCATTCTGGTATTTACGTTTCCGCGCAAATCGACTACAGTATGATTGGGGTATTTATTCCACCATTGAGCCTGACGACGCAAACTTCCTGTTGCAATGGTTCCGGATTCATTTAGAAAATCAAGATTTCCTTTATGCACTAAAATATCTAAGGTATTGGCTCTTTCCAAAACGGCTGCCTGAACAATTCCTATTGGCAAAGCCGTTGGAACATCTTTCATAGAATGCACAGCAATATCTACTTGACCATTAATCATGGCAATGTCGAGCGTTTTTGTAAAAATTCCTGTAATTCCCAGTTCATAAAGGGGTTTGTTGAGAATAATGTCGCCTTGTGATTTTACAGCAATGATTTCGGTTTTATACCCTAAATCGTTTAGTTTTTTTTCTACCGTGTGGGCTTGCCATAGTGCGAGTTCGCTATCACGGGTTCCTATTCTTATTGTTTTTTCTACCATTTTTGTTTTCACCATTAAGGCATTAAGAGAATTAAGCTTCGTGTTGAATATTTAGGTTCATTAAGTATAAAACTTAATTTTCTTAATCTCTTAATGGTTTAATTCTTTAATCAATTAACCTTGAAAAAAATTCATTTACAAGTGGTTTCATTGATTTTGTTATGTTTAAAGTGTTAAAATTAATCAATAATCCTTGAGGTCTTTGTAACAATTTCATATATGTTAGTAATTGTGCTTCGTGAATTGGCAAAAGGTTTTCTATCGCTTTCAATTCAACAACTACACAGTCATTCACAAGTAAATCAATTCTTAAATCAGATTCTAATTCAAGGTTGTAATAGTCTATTTTAACAACTAATTGTTGTTTAACATCGTATCCGTTTTGTTCTAATTCATATTTAAGGCATTGCTCATAAATGCTTTCTAAAAGTCCAGGTCCTAAAGCTTTATGCACTTTTATAGCAAAACCTGTAATTTCATAAGCTAATTGTGTAACCTCTTTTTTTGTCATAGAACATTTTTTGTTTTTCTACCATTAAGATAATTTTTACCATTAAGATATTAAGATTATTAAGCCTACTTTTATAAATACAAAAGTTAATTTATCTCAATCTCTTAATAGTTCATTTTTTTGGCCATCAAAACTTAACTTTCTTAATATCTTAATGGTTCAATTTTTTTAATTAAATGTCTAATGGTTAAACTACTTTGTAACCGTTTCTATTTGAAAAACTTTTTCTATCCAATCAATACTTTCATCTACCATAGTATCTTCATTTTTTAGATGATTGGCAAAATGGGTTGTAATTTTTTGGATGATTCTAGAGCTGATAATTTCGGCTTGTTCTTCATTGAAGTTGGAAATTTTTTTGCTTTGAAAATCCAATTCCGAAGTTTTAATCGCGTTTAGCTTATCTTTCAAGGCATTGATTGTAGGGGCAAACTTCCTTACTTTGGTCCAAGCTATGAATTCATCTTTTATTTCTTCGATGATAGCCTCGGCAGCAGGAATATGTGTTTTTCTGTTTTCTAATGTTTCATCTGTCATTTGCGACAAATGATCCATGTGAATTAAGGTAACTCCCTCTAAATCTTTTACGTTTTCATTGACATTTTTTGGAATTGACAAATCCAAAATCAACATTGGCTTTTTCAAATTCAGGATAGCT
This sequence comes from Flavobacterium aestivum, assembly GCF_026870175.2. NCBI lineage: Bacteria > Pseudomonadati > Bacteroidota > Flavobacteriia > Flavobacteriales > Flavobacteriaceae > Flavobacterium > Flavobacterium aestivum. Next base: position 724,524 of record NZ_CP113977.2, read on the forward strand.
TTGTCTATCGTTGGATTTTGAGCTCCAGTAGCCACTACAACCACATCAGCTTTTTGCAATTCAAGATGCAATTCTGAGTAATCTTTAACAATCAGATTCAACTTTCCAGCCAATTTCTCAGCTTTGTCTTTGGTTCTGTTAATTAAAGTGATGTGCTCGTTTTTGGTGTGTTTTACTAAATTCTCACAGGTATTTCTTCCGATTTTACCTGTTCCAAAAAGTAAAATATTCTTGTTTCCTATATCTGGAACGTTCTTGATAATGTATTGAACCGATGCAAAAGATACCGAAGTGGCTCCTGAACTAATTTCGGTTTCATTTTTGATTTTTTTGCTGGATTGTATTACCGCATTCACCAATCGCTCCATGAATGCATTCGCTAATCCCATTGCTTTGGCCTCAGCAAAACCATTTCTTATTTGGCTGATGATTTCAAAATCACCCAAGATTTGACTGTCTAAACCAGTTCCTACTCGAAATAAATGAGAAATTGCTTCTTGATTTTTATAAACGTAAGCTACCTTCTGAAAATCTTCAACAGTACCATTACTGTTCTCACAAAGTAGTTTTATTAATTGAAAAGGGTGCTCTGCATAGCCATAAATCTCTGTTCTATTACAGGTAGAAGTAACGAACAAACTTTGTATTCCTTCGCTTTTAGCTTGTTCAAGCAAACGCGTTTTTGCTAGAGTATCTAAACTAAACTTCCCCCTAATCTCGGCATCTGCTTTTTTATAACTGAGCCCAATTGAATAGAAATAATGTTGTTTTGAAACGCTGTGATTTTCCATAATTACACTTTAACTTAAAGTTAGACAAACTTATTACTATCCTCTTTATAAAAATAACGCTAGAAGTACTTTTTGTGTCGTTGTATGTTTTTTTGAATTTAAATCGTTGTTTTAGAATAAAAACCTCTATTTTTGCGGTGTTATCAAGGGTTGAAACTTGTTTTATCAAGAATCATTCTAAATAAAACAATCTGACAATTATCATATTTTAACAAAAAAAACATCGCTATGGGGTCTCAAGAAATTATAATTATTGAAGATGATTTTACACTCATTCGTTTTCAGAATGACACCGAAACCGCTTTTCAGGCACAGCATGAAGTCAGTAGCGGATTGATACAATTTCATTTTGGGCTAAAAGGAAGTGCTAAATTTATTTTCAATCAAGGCAATTATACTTTGGAGTTAAAAGAAGAGAAATCATTGCTTTTATACAATCCGCAAAAGGAATTACCCTTAAATTTAGAATTAGCTCCAAATTCCTGGGTAATCTCAGTGATTATTTCAATCAAAAAATTCCATGCCTTATTTTCGACCGAAGCCAATTACATCACTTTTTTGAGTGCCGACAATAAGGATAAAAAATATTATAAGGAGGACGACATAAGTCCGTCTATGGCAATTGTCTTGAGTCAATTATTTCATTACAATCTGCATCCTTCCATCAAAAACCTTTATTACAAAGGAAAAGGATACGAATTATTGAGTCTCTATTTTAACCGAACAGAAGATCCAAATGCAGAACAATGTCCGTTCTTGATTGACGAAGACAATGTTTTTAAAATCAAAAAAGCCAAAGACATTATTATCGCCAACATGGCCGAACCTCCTGGTTTACAAGAATTGGCAGATGAGATTGGTTTGAATCTAAAGAAACTCAAAATGGGCTTTAAGCAAATTTATGGCGATACGGTCTATGGTTTCTTATTTGATTACAAGATGGAATATGCCCGAAAATTATTAGACAGCGGCTCTTATAATGTAAATGAAGTTGGATTGAAAATTGGCTACAGCACCGGAAGTCACTTTATAGCGGCATTCAAAAAGAAATTTGCCACAACTCCTAAGAAATATTTGATGTCTATTAATTCAAATCTCTAAAACTTGTATTAGGGATTATTCAAGGCTATCAAATTTCTATATCCAACAATAATTAAAAAATAATAAACATCAATTTATCCAAAAGTACATTTAGCTACTTTTGAAACATCAAAAAAAATAAAAAATGAAAGGCGTATTATTAATCAATTTAGGTTCTCCTGAAAGTCCAACTCCCAAAGATGTAAAACCCTATTTAGATGAATTTTTAATGGACAAATACGTGATTGATGTTCCGTATTTATTGAGAGCATTATTGGTTCGTGGTATTATTCTAAGAAAAAGACCTGAAAAAGCGGCTTCGGCTTACTCAAAAATATGGTGGGAGGAAGGTTCTCCTCTAGTGGTTCTTTCTAAAAGAATGCACGAAAAAGTTAAACCTCAAGCTAATGTTCCTGTTGCTTTAGCCATGCGTTATGGAAATCCTTCCTTACAAGCAGGTCTTCAGGAATTACAGGACAAAGGCGTTACCGAAGTATTGCTTTTTCCTTTGTACCCACACCACGCAATGTCGTCTACAGTTACCGTTATCGATAAGGCAGAAGAAGTTAGAAAAAAGCATTTCCCTAACATGAAATTCTCTTCTGTTCCCGCATTTTATAACAAACCTGATTACATCAAGAACTTATCTGATTCTATTCAAAAACATTTGAACGGATTTAATTACGATCATCTTTTGTTCTCTTATCATGGACTTCCGGAGCGTCATATTCGCAAAACCGATATAACCAAATCGCACTGCAAAATTGATGGTTCTTGTTGCAACACTCCATCTCCAGCACACGAATTTTGCTACCGTCACCAATGCTATGAAACCACGAGATTAGTAGTAAAGGCGTTAGGAATTCCAGAAGGCAAATACAGCCAAACTTTTCAATCGCGCTTGGCGGGAGACAAATGGCTTGAACCATATACAGATGTCGAAGTGAATAAAATGCCAGAACAAGGAATTAAGAATTTGGCTGTGGTAACTCCTGCATTTGTTGCTGATTGTTTAGAAACCCTGGAAGAAATTGCTATGGAAGCCAACCATCAATTCAAAGAACACGGAGGCGAGAATTTCTTGGCCGTTCCATGTTTGAATGATGATGACGAATGGTGTGCCACAGTAAGCAAGTGGATTAACAATTGGGCAAAAGGATAATTGATTTATGATTTTAGAATGCCGATTTATATTATATCTTAGATCAATAAATAGTAACGATTCTCTTTTTTAATTCTATTTAAAAAGAATCATCTGTTTATTCACATTCAATTCGAAAATCTTAAATCAAACAAATCAAAATGGCCGTAACCTCAGTAGAATTAGGCACACAGGATATAAAGAAACTCTTGATCAAACAAGCGATTCCTTCTTCAATAGGTATATTATTCATGTCGATCAACATTTTGGTCGACACCATATTTGTAGGACAATGGATTGGCTCTCTTGCCATTGCGGCGTTAACTGTTGTTTTGCCAATTACCTTCTTAATTTCATCATTAGGAATGGCAATTGGTGTGGGTGGAGGATCTGTACTTTCTAGGGCTTTGGGCGCAAATGACAAAGAGAAAGCCAAACAAGTGTTTGGAAACCAAATCATGATGACGTTCTTATTGTCTACCCTTTTTTCTGTTTTAGGACTTGTTTTTAGCGATCAGATATTGTTGCTTTTTGGAGCCAAAGGCACAATTATGGGACCCGCCAAAGAATTCTTTATCCCAATCATAATCAGTGTTCCTTTTTTGGCACTTTGCATGATGGGGAATAACATTATCCGAGCTGAAGGAAAAGCAAAATTTGCCATGGTCGCCATGATTATTCCTGCAATTGCAAATATTCTTTTAGACATTATTTTTATAAAGTTCTTGAATTTAGGTATTTTGGGAGCGGCGCTAGCTACATCCATTTCTTATTTTTTGTGTTTTTTGTTTGTCTTTTGGTTTTTTATAACCGAAAGTGAATTGAAACTACAAGCTCGACATTTTAAATTTCAACTACCTATACTAAAAGAAATAGTAGAACTAAGTTTTGTTACTTTCTCCAGGCAAGGTGTTGTGAGTATATTAGCCATTATATTAAATCACACTTTATATAACTATGGAGGTGAACATTCTATAGCCATTTACGGAATAATCAGCAGAATGCTAATGTTTGCTTTATTCCCTATACTTGGAATCACACAGGGCTTTTTACCAATTGCTGGTTATAATTATGGTGCAAAAAATACTGAAAGAGTACACGAAAGTGTTACTCTTTCTATAAAATATTCAGCCATTCTAGCCACCATTATTTTTATAATTATACTATTCTTTGCCCGCTCCATAGTCTCTGTCTTCACTACTGACCCCAAAGTCATTGCCGAAACGCCAGCAGCCTTGCGCTGGGTTTTTGCAGCATCACCCATTATTGCCATTCAACTTATCGGGGCTGCTTATTTTCAAGCTGCCGGCAAAGCCAAAAAAGCATTACTCCTAACGTTAAGCAAACAAGGCTTTTTCTTAATTCCTTTAGTGCTTTTATTACCAAATTTTTTAGGTATTTTTGGAGTATGGATTGCTTTTCCAATTGCCGATGTTTTATCAACACTCGTTACCGGTTATTTCCTAAAAAAAGAAATGAATTTCAAACAAAAGACAACAACCCATGGAGTATTATAATTACTTAAAATCATTACACCTCATCTTTGTAATTACTTGGTTTGCTGGTTTATTCTATATCGTTCGATTATTTGTGTACCAAATAGAAGCTGCCGATAAGCCTTCTCCAGAAAAAGAGATTCTTCAAAAACAATATAAAATTATGACGTACCGTTTGTGGTACATTATCACATGGCCATCAGCTATATTGGCCAGTTTTTTTGCTTTTTGGATGTTGTTTTTTACAGAAATTGGCAATGCTTGGTTACAAATGCCCTGGATGCATGTAAAACTTTGTTTTGTTTTTTTACTGTATTTATACCATTTAAAATGCCAGCAAATATTCAATCAATTGCAAAGAGACGAAGTAAAGTACACCACAAATTACATGAGATTGTGGAATGAAGGAGCAACCATCATTCTATTTGCCGTTGTCTTTTTAGTAATTTTAAAAAATGCCGTGAATTGGATTTATGGAGTCGTGGGTATCTTTTTGTTTTCGATTACCATCATGCTTGGTTTTAAATTTTATAAGAGAATAAGAGAGCGAAATAAATCGTAGTTATGTTTAAAAATTTTAAGATTCCCTTAATTTCATTACGTGTTAGAATCTTTCTGTCGATGATTGTTTTAATCATCGCAACCTCAATATTGCTCATAACTATCTCTATAATACAATACAAAAGTGTAGCTAAAGAATACAATCAAAGACGGATAGAAGGCATAGAATTTTATGTAAAAAAGCACATCAATTATATCCTTTCAAACACAACCTATCCTCTGATTGATGAAAATATAAAACTAATTTTTAAGGATAAAATCCACGAAATGTCGGACATCCAAAATGTGGAAATCCGAATTTATTCCCTGGAGGGAAAATTGCTTCAATCGTCTAAAGAATCTTTCTCTGTAGAGTCGCAATCCCCTACAGTTTCGAAATTCATACTTCGATTAGTACAATCCTCTATCAACAAAAGATATGTTGACGTCAAAACGATTAATGGCATTAAGTATCGCTCTTCCTATAGTCTGATAAAGAACAAAAAATTCAAACCTATTGGCATTCTCAATTTACCCAACATACCCGATGATGGTTATTATGAAAAAGAATTAAACAATTTCCTGATTCACTTGGCACAAGTGTACACCTTTATGATTATTGTGGCTTTTGCATTTGCTTATTTTTTATCCTCTTTTGTAACCAAGCCCATCAATGATTTTGCAAAAAAATTGAGCGGTACCAGATTGAATCGAAAAAACGAAAAAATCCCGTTTTCGGCCAAGATTAAAGAAATAAACATGTTATTGATTGCCTACAATAGGATGATTGAAGAACTCGAAAGAAACGCCGTAAAACTGGCCCAAAACGAAAGAGACTTAGCTTGGAGAGAAATGGCAAAACAAGTGGCACACGAAATCAAGAATCCGCTTACGCCTATGCGACTCACGGTACAAAGTTTCCAACGAAAATTTAGTCCTGAAGACCCTAATATTAAACAAAAATTGAATGATTTTGCCGAATCATTAATTCAGCAAATAGATACAATGAGTTCAGTAGCTTCAGCATTTTCTAATTTTGCTTCTATGCCTGCGCAACAAAACGAGGTCCTGAACGTTGTTGAAGTTGTAGAACTTACCTTAGATATATTTAATGAAGATTATATTGTTTTTGAATGTTCCGAAAATGAGATCATTTCAAAAATAGACCGTACGCAACTTATTAGAATCATTACCAATTTGGTTAAGAATGCTATACAGTCCATTCCGGAAGATCAGGAGACCAAAATGGTATTGGTTACCATAAAAAAAATAGCAAACGAAGTCGTAATTGCCATAAAAGATAACGGAACCGGAATTGATCCTCACCATGTAGCTAATATATTTGAACCAAAATTTACCACCAAAAACAGCGGAATGGGTTTAGGTCTTGGAATTATAAAAAACATTATCGAAAACTACAAAGGAACGATTACCTTTGAAACTAAATTTGGAAGCGGAACCATTTTTACGGTTACTCTACCCATCATTAACACTTAAAACAGCAAAATGAACTACGAAAACTTATTAATTACAATAGAAAACAACATCGCAACCGTTGTGATCAATAGACCAACCAAACTAAATGCTTTGAATATTGCAACGATAAATGACTTGCATAAAGCCATTAAAGTATTGGGTAAAAACAAAGAAATTCAAGCTATCATACTTACAGGTAGCGGAGAAAAAGCGTTTGTTGCTGGAGCAGACATCTCAGAGTTTGCTCATTTTACTATTGAAGAAGGTGTACAACTGGCTTTTCAAGGGCAAGAGCTTCTATTTAATTTCATAGAAAATCTAAAAACTCCAGTTATAGCGGCTGTTAATGGTTTTGCTTTGGGTGGTGGACTAGAATTAGCTATGGCTTGCCATTTTAGAGTAGCTTCAGACAATGCCAAAATGGGGCTTCCGGAAGTATCTCTTGGAGTTATCCCAGGTTATGGAGGAACACAACGTTTACCTCAATTGATTGGTAAGGGTCGTGCAATGGAATTGATAATGACTGCAGGAATGATTACTGCCGATGAAGCCAAGCAATACGGTTTGGTAAATCACGTAGTACCACAAGCTGAGTTAATAGAATTTTGTACTGGTATTGCCCAAAAAATCATAAAAAACTCTCCTTTTGCCATTGGTAGAGCCATCAAAGCGATTAATGCTAATTTTGTAGATGGTAAAAATGGTTATGAAACCGAAATCAAAAACTTTGGAAAATGTTTTGGAACCCAAGATTTTAGTGAAGGTACCAAAGCGTTTTTAGAAAAAAGAAAAGCTGTTTTTACTGGGAAATAATATTAATTACATGAATAAAATAATTGTTGTACTCGGAATTATAATGATTTCCATTTCAACTTTTGCGCAAACTATTCCTTTTAAAATTCAAAAAAGCGAGCTTTTTAAAGATGAGTATAAAGAATCTCACATAGTACTTTCCGAAGAAGATGGAAATGGAGGAGTTTTAATAGTAAGATCCTATGAAAGAAGTTTTTCAGGAAAAAGAGGATACTATATTGAGCATTATGATTCAAATTTAAAACTTATAAAAGAGTTTGATTATGAATTAAAACATACTGGAACACAAAAATATAAATTTGAATTAGGTGTCTTTACAATGTTAGACAACTTAAATATCATTCAAGTTTTTTATGATATAAATGAGAGAGCCTACATATGTCTTGCACACTGTATTAACAAAAATGATCTTAATACCACTCAAAAAGAGCTATTTAGATTTACTCGTGAAGAAATAAAACAATATGGAAATTTTGATCTATCGGAGAGTTTTTTTAAAAGCTTTCGAAACGACTCCTTTTTAAATGGTGATTTTTCTTCTAAAGGAAATAGAAATACATTCTCATTAAATCCTTTTAATTCAAAACACGATACTAGTTCATCTTTTGGAAATAATTCAGGAATTGCAATAGTAATTAATAAAGATAAAAATGCGTTTTCAATAGGAATTGATTTTAACGGCAAAAAAGCTGAAACATTAAAACTGTACTTATTTGATGATAAACTAAATAAAAAAAATGACCTTACTTATTCCAAAGAAATCAAAGACAGTAAATATATATTTCAAAATATTAATTTGTCAAAAGATGGAAATTCAATTTATCTCTTAAGTAAATCTTTTACACCAAATCAAAAAAGTAAAGAAAAAGGGGGTAAATACCAATTCGAAATAACAAAATTTAATCAAGATAAAGAGGTCACAAACACTTTTGAAACTGAAGAACATTTCATAGGTTCTTTAAAAACTATCACAGAGGAAGACAGACTAATTTGCTGTGGATTTTATTCTGACATTAATGATTCTAAATACAAAGGGATATGCTATTTTAAATTAGATGCAAATTCTCTAACGCTTTTAAAAACAAAATACAATCCGTTTTCTGAGCAATTTATGATTGATAAATATGGGGAGGAAAAAGATAAAGAATTAAAATATTTAACTTTTAAAAATTATCTTTTTACTAAAGACAATGAATTATTATTTAATGCCCAGGAAGAATATTCAGTTACTTCAAATAACACGGCAATTGGCGTGAATAGCATGTTTATTAATAATGGTAGTCGAACTTATTTTAACTATGGTGATATTGTAACCGTAAAATTGAGTATTGATGGTGATTTAGTTTGGGCAAGAAATATTAACAAAAAGCAAGCTTACCAGTATGATGAAGATGAGAGCTACGTTTCCTATACAGCATCAATTGTAGAAGATATGCCTTATTACTTTATTAATGGTGGAAAAAAAATAAAACAATTAGACAATAATAGAATAGAATTTGAAGATTCAAACAAAAATAAATCAAATCTTTATCTGATCAGAATAAAAAATAATGGTGAATTTGAATTTGAAAAAGTCCTAGATGATGAAAAAAATGAAGTACCCTTTATGGTCTCAAAAGGTGTTCAATTAGATAATTCTGTTTTTTTTCTAGGATCCAACGGGAGTAAGAAACAACTCTTAAAAGTAACTTTATAAACTCGAATTAACTACATCATAAAATTACTTTTTGAGAATAGAATATTCCATTGAAAAATAAATATTTCAGATATCAGGAAGTTCTTTAATTCACAAGCCCTAATTTTGTGCTTTCCATTTATAAATTTCATTACCTAAAAATAAAATCTATGTTATTCCTACCTGTATTTGCTGAATTCTGGGAAAAAGTAAAAGAAAGCATCGAGAATAAAACGTATGCCAAATTAACCCTTGCCAAAACCATAGGCGATACTGAATTGAAAAACATTTATGTTCGCCCTGTTTTGAATGATGATGTCTTTAGTCTTTCGGTTATAGCCCGTTATAAAACTGAAGAAATTGAAAGTTTTCACACCCTTGATGAAGCCTACCATTTTCTGGCTTCATACATGAATAATCCATTTTTGACAGCTCTTTTATTCACTACCGAAAATGACATCACCTTTAAAATCAACAAAAAAAGAGCAGGAAGCATTATTGAACAAGCTCCTACTTTTAAGAATGCATCTGATGTGATTTTGGAAATGAAAGAAAAGGGTCTTTAGATTGTAAATAACAAGTCCCGATAGCAAACTATCGGGACTTATTATTTTATTTATTTCCGTGTTGCATGATTTCTTTTGGGAATTTGTCTAAAATAAGATTCAAATTGATGTTGTGCTCCAAATAAGCTTTAAGTCCTGCCAGAACAATGGTAAAACCACCGGTTGAATCCTTGATTGTTTCTAATAATTCGTCTCCCGTTTTATCAAAACCATAATGTGTAATACTCACAAAAGTATTACCGTCACTTAGTGTTTTAAACTCAAAATCTACATTTGTTGGTTTTTCCGAAGTAAACCATTCAATGGCTATTTTTTGATTTACCACAATTTCTTTGACTACCACTTTGGTCGAGAAATTATACATTTCCCATTCCCAAGTTACAGTTTTACCAACTTCTAATTTATCACTCCCTTTGGTAAACCAAAAGTGTTTTGTCAATTCGGGATCAATAAATGCTTGGAAAACTTCTGAAACTGGCTTTCTAATTAGCATTTGGGCTTCTGAACATTTTAGATTATTCTCTGACATATTTTATACTTTTATTAGTGATTCTTTATTAAAACACGAAAAAATTATTCCGTCAAAAAATATCTGAAACTCTGAAACCTACAATTCTCCATCCCACTCAGCGTAAAACTGAGCCAAAAAGCCCATCATGTATTGATGTCTTCCCTGGGCTATTTGCTTACCTGTTTCAGTATTCATTTTATCTTTTAACAACAATAATTTTTCATAAAAATGATTAATTGTTGGTGTCTGACTGTTTTTATATTCTTCCTTGGTCATGTTCAAATTTGGCGTAATTTGAGGGTTATACAGCGCTCTGTTTTTAAAACCTCCATAATTAAACGCTCTTGCGATTCCAATGGCTCCTATAGCATCCAAACGGTCTGCGTCCTGAACGATATCCAATTCTATAGACGAGAATACCTTTTCAGTATTTCCGCCCTTAAAAGAGACATTATTTATGATTTGAATCACATGCTCTATTACTGATTCCGGAACTGATTCGCTTTCTAAAAATTCACGAGCCATTTTTGGACCAATCGTTTCATCTCCGTTATGAAATTTACTGTCTGCAATATCATGGAGCAATGCCCCAAGTTTTACTACGGTTTCATCACAAATTTCGCCATTTGCAATCAAGAGTGCGTTCTTATATACCCTTTGAATATGGAACCAATCGTGTCCCCCTTCGGCATTAGCTAATTTTTCTTTTACAAAAAGGATTGTTTTATTTATTAAATCTAAATTACTCATCTATACTTTTGCTTATAAAAAAAGCTGACTTTCAAAGTATAAACCTCAAAAATCAGCCCTATTAATTTTAAAAAATCTGAATTCTAAAATTTACAATCTCGCCGGTTCTACCCATTTAAACTGAAATGACTCAGTAGGAATAACCAATCTTTCAGAAATTTTAGCCATTCTAGCAGGCAATTTCATTAAATAGTCACGGGCTTTTTCTGCCTCATCTGTTAAACTACCTATTTTATCGATTTCCCATTTATTAATTAATTTTTGCATAATTTCAACATAATCATTGGCAGTATAAACTCCAATTCTTTGTGCTGAATCAGAAAAATGTTCGAAAGCAGTGCTAATTCTATTTCCTGATTCTCTCAAGAAATGCGCAGGCATAACGATTTTGGCTTTCATCATGTATTGAAACGCAAGCATCATTTCACTTGGATCTATTTTGAAAATTTCAGAAACAAAATGACTATAGGCATGATGATGACGCATTTCGTCACCTGCAATCATTTTACACATTTTAGACAATTTCTTATCTCCATAACTTTTAGCTAGTTGAGAAACTCTGTTATGCGAAACATAAGTTGCTAACTCTTGAAAACTCGTATAGATAAAGTTCTTATATGGATCTCTTCCTGTTCCAATGTCAAAACCATCGTTGATTAAGTGTTGCGTTGTCATTTCGATTTCGCGCATATTCACACGACCTGACAGATAAAGATACTTATTTAGTAAATCGCCATGACGATTCTCTTCACCAGTCCATTCACGTACCCATTTTGCCCAACCATTTCTTTCTAAGTTATCAACTCCTTCTACTTCCATCAACCAATTTTCGTAGGTTGGCAAAGCTTCTTCAGTAATCATATCCCCTACCATAGCAACCCAAAAATCGTATGGTAAATCTTTTGAAATCTCTCTAAGTTCTTTTACTTCTTCAAGAAAGTTATCACTTTCTGAATTTGGTAAAAAATCAGATGGCTGCCAAATTTGCTCCACTGGTATCAAGTATTGATCAACAAAACTGTCAACCTTTTTTTCTAGAAATTGCATAACCTCTAGACGAATGTTCTTTATAGACATCTTATATAAATATTAAATTTTTATTCCTTTTACAACTGCCGTTTCGGCCATTTTTACTATTTCATCAGAACCATAATCCTTAACCGCGATTGCTTCGTGTACTACAAAGGTAATACGATTTCCTAAACCATATGGAAAAGTTCCATATTTTACCAATTTCCATGAATTATTGATACTTACCGGAACTACATATGCCGATGGTGCATACTTGCATAAAATTTTCAATCCGCTTTGAGCAAACTCTTTTGGTTTCCCGTTTTTGCTACGTGTTCCTTCTGGAAAAATAACTGCTGATCTTTTTTCTTTTTCTATATATTCAGATAATTTTTTAATAGATGGTATCGCTTGTTTTGGATCTTTACGGTCAATAAGTACAGAACCTCCATGTCTCAAATTAAACGAAACACTTGGAACTCCCTTCCCTAATTCTTTCTTACTCACAAATTTTGGATGAGATCGTCGCAAGAACCAAATCATAGCAATAATATCATACAAACTCTGATGATTAGCAACAAATATAACTGGTACCCCTTTTGGTATATTTTCTCTTCCTTCAAAACTGAAAGTAGTACCCAACAAAAGAACTATTTTCAATAAAATAAAATTAAGATAATCGACACTTTTCTTATGCGCCTGATATCCAAAAGCATTTAAACAAATCCATTGAATCGGGTGAAAAACCACCAATGTCAAAAGAACTAACATTAAAACAACAAAAGATAAGGGATACGAAATAATTTTTTGCATACTATTAAATTTGGCACAAAAGTAAGAAATATATTTTTAGGAGTATTTATATCACTTACAACAAAATAAATATTACCATTTTACTAACATTCAATTACTTACAATTAAAATCTCATTTGCCAAGCAAAATTAAAAAATTAAAAAATAGTTAAAAAAGGGCGCTAAAACAACCTATTGTATCGCCGTACATTAATTGTACCTTTGCATTCTCATAACTTTGCTTTGTACAAAATGAATTTTACCTATCCCAAAACAGAAAAACTAAAAAGTAAAATCACTATCGGTTTATTATTTACCGAAGGAAAATCTGTTTCTAAATATCCTCTACGATTGGTTTATAATACCGGGACTTTTGGCGAAGGTGAAAAAATAAAAATTGGTGTCTCGGTTTCTAAAAAATATTTTAAAAAAGCCGTAGATCGCAATTATTTCAAACGTGTGCTTCGCGAAACTTATAGACTCAACAAACATTTACTACTTGACAATCTGGATCAGCCTTATTCATTTATGTTTTTCTATCAAAGCAAAGACCGATTGAGTTATGATGAAATCAACACAAAAACTATACAGCTTTTCGAGAAATTTATTCAACAAATAAAAAAAGAAGAAACGACTCCATAAATTTTGATTAAAAAAATGAGTACAACTACTGTCTAAGCTTTAATCTAAATTAATTTTGTATTTTTAAAAATAAATTAAGCCTATTTATAAAATCAAAATATGGAACGCCTTCAAATCTGGATTTTATGAAATTTCAAACTTCTTTTTGACATTATTTAGAGATTTGACCTTATTTATAGTAACAATTTTATTTTATAAGAAAACGTTTTAAGAAAAAAACATATAATCATGCATACTCTTTTTCAAAAAAAATTCATCATTCCAGTTATTGCATCAGCATTTTTATATGTAGGTGTTAGTTTTAAAGACGACTATTTTGAGATTGCAAAACAGATAGAGATTTTCACCACACTATTCAAGGAATTGAACAAGAATTATGTAGATGAAACTACTCCTGCAGATTTGATGAACAACGCTATAAAAGGGATGTTGAGTTCCCTTGATCCTTATACAGTTTATTTTAATGAACAGGAAGTACTTAAATTCAAGATCAATAATACTGGTGAATATACCGGAATTGGAGCTTTGATAACCCGAAAAGACGATAAATTAATTATAAAAGAGCCTTACAAAAACTTCCCGGCAGATAAAGCGGGACTCAAGGCCGGAGACGAAATTATCCAAATTGGTGATACACCATTGACCGACTTCAAAGATGACGCTTCACAACTTTTGAAAGGTTCAAAAAACACTAAAATCGACATTAAATACATTCGTCAGGGAAAAACACTTTCAACTGTAATTGTATTGGATGAAGTCGAGATCAAATCGGTTCCTTATTTCGGAAAAATAGATGCAAAAACTGGGTATATAGTATTGGCCCGCTTTAACAACAAAGCTTCAAATGAAACCAAAGAGGCTCTAGAACAACTAAAAAGAGAAGGAGCCGAAAGAATCGTTCTGGATTTAAGGGGCAATCCTGGAGGGTTATTGAACGAAGCTGTAAATATCTGCAATCTTTTCGTACCCAAAAATGAAACTATTGTTACCACTAAATCAAAAATAGAAAAACACAACAACACCTATAAAACTACCAAGGAGCCTGTAGACACAAACATACCGCTAGTTATTTTAGTAAATGGACGAAGTGCATCTGCCTCCGAAATTGTTTCTGGAGCATTACAGGATTTGGATCGTGCTGTAATTTTGGGCAGTCGTAGCTTTGGAAAAGGATTAGTACAAAGACCTGTAGAATTAACATATGGAACACAGCTCAAAGTAACTATTTCGCGTTACTATACTCCTTCAGGCAGATGCATTCAAGCATTAGATTATGCTCATAAAGATAAAAATGGTGTTGCTACTAGAACCGATGCCAAAAACTACAACACCTTTAAAACCAGAAAAGGAAGAACAGTTTATGATGGAGGCGGTGTTTTACCAGATATAGAAATGGAAGAAACCAAAACTAGCCCTATAACTAATGCATTGCTAAAAAACGATGGGATTTTTCAGTATGCAACATACTACTATTACAAAAATCCTAATTTAGGAACTAAGATTCCAACGCTTACAGATGCTGATTACTCAGATTTCAAACAATTTTTGAAAACACAAAAACTAACTTTTGATACCGAGACTGAAATCGCTTTAAAAAATACTTTGGCTACTGCCAAAAAAGAAAATCTAGACGAATCTATTTCTACTGAATATCAACAATTGCTTACAGCTCTTCAAAAATCCGAAAACAATCAATTAGATAAAAACCAAAAAGAAATCAAAGGTTTACTGCTAGACGAAATCATCAAACGTTATCAATATCAAGAAGGATTGTACGATTATTATATAAAAAATAATGCCGAAATCAAGAAAGCTGTTGCTATTTTGAATAACCCTGTAGAATATAATGGTATTTTGAAAAACTAACCGCGTAATGAGGTGCAGTTAATAATTAGCATAAAATTAAACTAATTCCTCACCATCTCGATATGCGGAATATCATCTTCTAGATACATTTCGCTGGTTTGAACAAATCCATGGCTTTCGTAGAATTTTTTAAGATACAATTGCGCTCCAATAGTAATTTGGCTTTCGCCAAAATAAATCTGTATACCCGAAATGGCTTCGTTCATTAAATCGTGTCCCCATTTTCTATCTCTATAGTCAGGATCTACAGTTACTCTCCCAATTGAAGCGTTATCAAAACTGATTCCAGCTTTGAAAAGTCGAGCGTGAGCCACAATTTTGCCATCAAAAATCCCAAAAAGATGTAAAGCCACTTTATCCTTGCCATCAAGATCAAGATAGACACAGTTTTGCTCCACTACAAAGATTCTACTTCGTAATTGGAGTATATCATATAGTTCATTAACCGTTAATGCCTCAAAAGGCTTTATTTTCCATTCTATAGTCATTATTCCTTTTTTTAAATATTTTTAGATACAGATAAGCACTATGAAATCTAAAAACGCTACTACATCTTTGCTCCTTGTATGACTGACTCTAATTCATGCATAAAATCACGCTTGTCTCTTGAAGGGGAATAACTAAATCCTTCTAAAAACAAAATCCTATTTTTATCAGCATCCAAAATCATATAATTCACGAAAGGCCCAAACATAAAACTATCTTTTAATCGCCAAGTCCCTTTTGTTACATAAGCAACTTTCCCTCCTACTTTGGTTTTAAAAAAGTAAATGGGGTAGGATTGATCGATATACATTGTTGATTCCGGCTCAGTTCCTTTTACATATAACCCTCCTATAGAATCTTGAAGCTTTAAAATTCTTGAAAATACATTCAAATTGCTTTTTATCGAGCTCAAAGGCAGTTTAGAGATTAGCAAACTATTACTACCGCTAATGCACTCTTTTTTTAGCCATACAAAATCAGTCTTTTTAATAGTATAAGAATAACTATTGGGAACTTTCAGAACAACTTGAAATTGTTTCTGAATAACCTTAGGATTAAGGATAGAATCACTTAACAGTCTTTGGTGCTCAATGATTTCCCCTTTTTCTATAATTTGGATTATTTGTGGAGCGTGTGTTTCTAAAATTTCAAGAATTGCCGAAACTGATTTTCCTGAGATATGAAACACATTTTGTGGCGTAGCATACTGATCTTTCTTAATCTCAAAAACATTTTGATCGGTTTTCTTGATTACAATAATCGTCCTGCTTTTGGTCATAAATCCTTCCATCAAATGGGTAGGATATTGATTTATGTCAAATAATGGTTCTTCTTTTGGTAAACCTTCAACTGGACGGGCAAATTTATTTCTAATACTGTCTCCAATAACGCCATACCAAAGGTTATCATCTATAACTACCGATATAGAATTGATTTTCCCTGAAGAATGTCGTACCAAATTATCATTTTTCTTGGAGCAAGAAAGAAAAAAGAGTAAGGACAGAAATACAAATAAAATAGGCTTTTTATTCATCATAAACCGATTATAAAATAGACCTCAAAAGTACAGCAGTTTATTGTATTATCCTTTTATTTTTAATCCCATACCTGGTTTAAGATTGTCACCAGTAATATTGTTCCATTTTTTTAAGTCGGATACAGTTACTCCTGGGTATTGTTTGGATATGCTAAATAAAGAATCTCCTTTCTTAACCAAATAATCAATATCGGCATTTTTAGAAGAAGATGGTAAAATATCTTTTTTCTTAAATGAATCTACCGTTGCGTTATTTGTAATAATAGCCACTTCATTTTTTGCCACTATTAATACATTCCCAACTGCAAGATTATTGTTTTGTAAATTATTCCATTGCTTCAAATCAGCTAAAGAAGTTCCGAATTTTTTAGCGATGTTTCCAAGATTATCTCCTTTTTTAACTTCGTATTGAATGTCTTTAAGCTCTGGAGTGTTTACAGCAACAGCTTCTTTATTTTCGACTACTGGACTGGCAACTTGTAAAGACGCTCCCAATTTAAGATTAGTAGAAGTAAGGTGATTCCATTCTTTAATCTCCGCAACAGTTGTATTGTATTTTTTGGCAATCGTGTTAAGATTGTCACCTTTTTGAACGATATAAAGATTCACAGCATCAGAAACTAACGTGTCCGTCTTCTCAATAGAATTTGCTTTAGTTTCTGCATTAGCCAACTTTGGTGCATCGGCTACGATCAAAGCTTTATTTTTACTGGCATTTGAAGCTAAGCTGGTTCTTGAATCTGTATTATCCTCAAGAATAATTTTTAATGATTTACCCGAAGCAACAGAATTTCCTCTGAGGTGATTCCATTTTTTCAAATCAGAAACTGCAACATCATTCTTCTTGGCAATATCTCCCAGATTATCGCCTCGTCTCACTCTATAGTATTTAACTTTACTGTTAGAAGCGATTGCTGTAGCAGAAGAGTCTTTGAAACTATTAAACTTTCTACCAGTATTAACTTTTTCTCTTTTATCTAATTCGTATTGAACATAGGCATAGATTTTATCTTCATTTGAAGTAAAAACCGCCACTTTTGAAGAAGGTAGTGTCAAATAATGGCTTTTTCCAACATAACTTGGGATAACATTTCGTTTGTACGAAGGATTTAAAGCTTGAAGTTGCTCAACCGGTACGTCTAACAATTTTGAAATTTGAGCAAAGGACATCTCTTTTTTGACCATTACGGTATCTGTCGCAAAATGTTTTACTAAAGCTTTCTTAGGAATAATCCCGTGTGCAGTATGATATTCATAAATATACATCGTTGCTAGAAAAGCAGGAACATAACCTTGGGTTTCCTGAGGAAGGTGTTTTTTGATGTTC
Source organism: Flavobacterium aestivum (assembly GCF_026870175.2). Taxonomy (NCBI): domain Bacteria; kingdom Pseudomonadati; phylum Bacteroidota; class Flavobacteriia; order Flavobacteriales; family Flavobacteriaceae; genus Flavobacterium; species Flavobacterium aestivum. Next base: position 742,523 of record NZ_CP113977.2, read on the forward strand.
CAGAAATTTTGTTGACCACCTGATCTACGAATCGCTTTGGTTACATTTCCCGGACCTGAATTATAAGAGGCTAAAACCAAATCCCAGTCGTTAAAAATGGCAAACATATTGGTCATGTATTGCGCTGCTGCTTCAGAAGATTTTAAAGGATCACTACGCTCATCAACATAAGAATCAATATTCAAATTGTATTGTTTTCCCGTTTGATACATAAATTGCCACAAACCTGTAGCTCCTACTCTAGAAACAGCTTTAGGATTTAAAGCTGATTCTACAACCGCTAAATATTTAATTTCTAAAGGAACATTTTGTTTAGCCAATGCTTCTTCGAAAATAGGAAAATAATACTCGGCTATCGCCATTTGATTGGCAAATGCTTTTCTTCTGTTCTTAAGAAATGATTTTATTAAATTTTCAAGACCTTGGTTGTATTCGATATTAAAAGGTGATTTAGCATCCATAGCTGCTAATCTTTCTTTTAGTAATTCAGTTGGTAATTCTTTATCGATATCCTTATCAACATTTACAGTATTGATTTCGGTTTCTATATTATTATAAATATCAAAACTGGATACCTGATTCATCCATAAACTATCCGTTTTTGTTGTTCTATCGTATTTAACAAAAGAGTTTTTGATGGAGTCTAAATAAGAAACAGGCTTTTCTGTACTTGTCATTTCACTCTTCTCAACAAGATTTTGAGAAAAGGCTGAAAAAGTTAGCAAAAGAAAAAACGATAATGTGGTATTTTTTAAAGTCATAAATATATTTTCAAAGTGCTATTATTCAAATAATTACAAATTAAGGATTACAAACTTAAGAGGTAAAATTTTAAAAAAGCTATAAATAATGTTAAAAATACAAAAAAACTCGATATTTGGCCTAATTTTTAATCATTTGTGAGTTAAATTTTTCAAAAACCTAATTTTTATCATTTGCCTATTATTCAAATATTAGGAAATTAGCTCTAAAAAAATTGCTTAAGGCTCAAAACAAAGTTCAAAAAACAGTAAGTATCGTAAATTCATTAGAAAGAAAACACCATTCAATACTGTATTTCAGCTTATTACGAATTTATACAACGCTTTTTTTTATTATTTATTTTAAATGTTCAGTAAAATAAATTGAACTGAATGATTCTAAAACCAAACTACACCATAAAAAAAACTAGCAGTAAAATAAATCACTACTAGTTTTCTTGATCGTCCAAAATAGATTTCAGGAATATTTTATAAGATGTGTCTTAGTCTAAAATAGCAGCTATTCCAGGTAATACTCTACCCTCAAGCATTTCTAACATAGCACCTCCACCAGTAGAAACGTAACTCATTTTGTCTTCAAGACCAAATTGTTTTACTGCAGCTACTGAATCTCCTCCACCTACAAGTGAAAAAGCACCATTTGCAGTTGATGCAGCGATATAATTACCTAAATCGATAGTTCCTTTAGCAAAATTTTCCATTTCAAAAACGCCTAATGGACCATTCCAAAGAATTGTTTTAGACTCCATAATCACTTTTTCGAAGTTTTCCAATGATTTTGGTCCCGCATCAAGACCTTGCCATCCTTCAGGAATTTTGTCAACATCGACTATTTGTGTATCTGCTGTATTAGAGAAGCTATTGGCAGCAACAACATCAACCGGAATATGAACCTGAACTCCTTTTTCTTTGGCTACTCTTAAAATTTCGAGTGCCAACTCTTGTTTGTCATCTTCACAAATAGAATTTCCTATTTGTCCACCTAAAGCTTTTACAAAAGTAAATGTCATTCCACCTCCAATAATCATGTGATCTACTTTGTCCAAAATATTTTCTATAACAGTAATTTTAGATGAAACTTTTGATCCTCCAAGAACAGCCGTTACTGGTTTTTCACTATTTTTCAATACCTTATTTAAGCTCTCTATTTCTTTTGCCAATAATGTTCCAAAACATTTGCTTGTTGGAAAAAATTGAGCAATTATAGTAGTTGAAGCGTGTGCTCTGTGTGCCGTTCCAAATGCATCATTTACATAGATATCTCCTAATGAAGCCAACTCTTTAGCAAAAGCAACATCTCCTGCTTCCTCTTCATTATGAAAACGCAAATTTTCTAATAATAAAACTTGACCCGGTAATAAATTTTTAGCAGCATTTTGAGCCTCTTCACCTATACAGTTAGATGCAAATTGAACTGGAACTCCTAGAATCTCAGAAGTAGTTTTCAAAATATGTCTCAATGAATATTTATCTTCAGCTCCTTTTGGTCTACCTAAGTGAGACATTAAAATTACACTCCCGCCATGAGCTAAAATAGCATCAATAGTGGGCTTTGCAGCTTCAATTCGAGTAGCATCAGTAACATTAAAGTTCTCATCAAGAGGAACGTTAAAATCTACACGGATTATTGCCTTTTTAGCATTAAAATCAAAATTATTTAAAGTCTTCATGGTTCTTTTTTTAGTTGTTTTTGAAAGAAAAGCAAAGATATAATTTTTAAACCACTATTAAATTTGAAAATTCTAAAAAAGAAGTCATTTTACTAACGAAATCGATATAAACACAAAAAGAAACTGATTACAATAAGAAATCCTATTTTACTACTTGGGGAAATGAAAAAACACAAACTTATTCTAGTAAATAGAACAAATTTGTGTTTTTGAGATTTTAAAATACTTGTGTTTAATCGTGTATTGGGCTCTCTGTACAAGGACAGTTACTAACACCTTGCAGGAATCTAAATCCTATTGTCAGAGAATGTGTTCCTGAATTATGAGGAGCCAAATTATTGTCTAGTGTCACTTGATAAGAATAACCTACTGAGATATATCCTTTTGTAAATCCCGCCATTGGACCTATACCTAGTGGCTGACCTATTTGATCATTTAAGAAACGATAAGAAGCTCCTACCCAATAGTAATCTTCGTATTTATTGAATTTTCTATACTTTATATTCAAATCCGTATTAGAACGGCCATCACTTTGAAATACTTGAAAATAAGCAGATGGTTCTAATTCTGCTCTATTTCCTATATTTAAAACATACCCAGAATAGAGTTGATAATTTGCAAGTAAATTTGGTTCAATCTTAGTTGTACTAAAATCAATATTTTTTTGCAAAATATTGGTAGCAGTACCACTCACATAAAAACCTTTATTACGATACAACAATCCTACTTCAAAGTTATTGTTTGTAGTGGAACGATTGTCAGTAATTGCAGCATCAGGTGGGACATTGGTTAAATCTGGAACATCGATACGAAACGCATTATATATATACGAAAGACCAAACGAAAGGTATTGCTTGGAATAATAATCCAAAATAATATGATGCGCAAAGGTAAGCTTACCCCCACTTTGTTTAGTGTTTCCATTTGAATCATTATACAATGTTAAACCAACACCAGATTGGCTTAATACCCTAAAATCTGCATAAAGTGCCTGACTTTGAGGAGCATCTTGAACGCCTACCCATTGTTTATAACCATTTAGGTTGATTCTAAAGTTATCTCCAATACCAGCATAACTGGGTGAAATTACAAAGGGATTATCGGCCAAATATTGTGTAGCTACTGGAACATTCAACTCTTGACTGTAACTGGCTGTTACAGTCATGAGGAAAATGCTAATTAAGATCTTTTTCATTTTATTTTTTCATTTTGGATAACTAACTGCTTTCACTATTGTTATCTATATAGAGTAAAGTGGCCTATAAATTCACGATCATCTTGAGAATGTCTCAATTTCAATACATACCAGTAATCACCCATTGGTAACTCTGTTCCGTTGTACTTACCATCCCAAGATTCTCCTGCTCCAAAAACACCTACTTCACGTCCATAACGATCATAAACAATGAACTTAATGTCTGGATAATTTTCAGTATTAGTTGGTTTCCAAGTGTCATTCGTATTATCTCCAGTTGGAGTAAATATTGGCGGTATTATAATATCAATAAAATCAAAATGCTTGGTAGCAGATACTGTACATCCATTACTGTCAGTTAGAACTACTGTATAATCTCCAGACTTAAAGTAAATGAACTTGTTTTGAGCAGTCATTGGTTCACCATTAACAGTCAATTGGTAAATACCTGATCCACCTGAAACGGTAGCTACAATTTCATTTAATCCTCCAAGATCTATTGAAAGAGATAAAGGATCTATTTTTTCAACTGCAATTCCACTGAATTTTTGGATACAACCATTGGTGTGTCTTGCCTCTACATAATGCAATCCAGGTGCCACATTAGCAAATACATTGCTCGCTTGGAAAGGCTTAACTCCATCAATAATATAATCAATTTCAGAAGGAACAGTATTACTAGGATCTACAGTCACGGTAACTTTATTTCCTGGAGTATTTACATCACATTCATACGTTACTACAGCTTTAGGATCAAGATTAATTGCTTTTGGCAATGATACTTTCCATTCAGCGGTACATCCGTTCATATCTGTAACATAAACCATGTGATCACCTCCGGTAATTCCATTAGTAAAATCAAATTGTGTTTGAGTTGCAGTACCTTTCTGAGTATTTGCAGTACTTGGTTTATCTAACTCAACATTATAAGGAGCAACACCTCCAGTAACATTAATCTTAAATGCACCATTCTTATCTCCAACACAAACTTCTGGAATAATAGAATTAGCCACTGTACTAACATCAATCGGATTAGGCTCAGTTATAGTAAAGTTTAATCGAACATAACAACCAAGAACGTCTTGAACAATTACATCGTAATTATTAGGTTTCAATTTATTGAAAGTATTACTCTCAAAGAACTGATCTAAATTAGGTGAAATCGCATATTTAATAATACCAGTTCCTCCAGATGCATTTATCACTACTTTACCATCACCATTACCATTACAAGTAACAGGAGTTGCTGTAAATGGAGCAATCAATGGTAAATTAGGTTCCTTAATCGTAATGGTAGCTGTTGTTGTATTACAATCACGACTCACCACTCTCACTTTATAAGTTCCAGAAGCCAATTGAGTAAAGTAACCTGGCGAAGTCTGAACAGCACCTGCAATTGGGGTATTTGTAGCATCGTCAAGTAAGGTATAAACATAATTACCTAAACCACCATTTGCAGTCGCAACAATAACACCTGTTTTATCTCCACGACAATTAACAACTGCATTAGTAACATCTAATTTGATAGTTAATGGAACTAATGGATCAATTGTAACATCGTTAGATACTATACTGATACAACCATTAGCATCTTTTACATAATAACGGTGCGTTCCTGTTGGTACAGTAAATGTAACTGATGAAGCAAAAGTGCCCAATGTTACCGCAAAATTAGGAGTCGTACTATAACTGTATAATCCAGTCCCACCTGTTGCACTCAAGGTAAGAGATGTTAGAACTGTACAAGTTTGAGTAGATGACACCACTAAACTAGCTTTTACTATACTAGGCTGTGCTATTACAACTGGCGCAGAAGTTTTACTACAACTAAATCCATCAGTAACAGTTACAGTATAAGTTCCTGCTCCAAGATTAGCAAATACAGGAGAAGCCTGAGGTCCTGAGAATGTATTTGGCGTTACCGAAGTTGTATTCAAAGTATATAAATAATTAGAACCTTGACCACCAGTTGGTGCACTAACAGTAATTGAAGCATTAGTATCTCCAAAACATGTTAATAACGTAGTTGATGGTGTAGCTGTGAAAGCAATTGGAGTTGGAATAGATAATGTTACTGAAACAGTGTCCTCACATCCTTTACTATCCTTAACTTTTACTATATAATTTCCTGCTCCCAATCTTGAAAATTCAGAAACAGTACTCCATCTACTGATTACAGTTCCTCCTACTAATTCCAATTGATACATATAACCACCTGGCCATCCACCTACAGCAGTAGCTGAGATAGTTCCGTCATTATTTGATGCACATGTAATTCTTGTATAAGATGTTTTACTTACATCTAAAGCCGCTGCTGGTCCAGAGATTGTAAAGTTTTTGCTAAATGTACAGAATGGAGAATTAGTTAAAGTAGCAGTAACTGTATAAGTTCCTGATCCTAAATTACTAATCGTAACAGGTCCCGCATTTGAAGATGTACCTCCAGGAAGAGCATTCCCTAAAGCATCAACCAAAGTATACGTAAATGCTCCAGCCTGATTCGGGTCAGTAGCAGTAATTACTCTATCTATAAAAGTAACATTAGCACTTCCATTTTTATATGTAAAACAAGTTACATCTACTATATTATCTATAAGAAGATCAAAAGTATTTGGCTCGTTTACATAATGAGCAGCTTGCATAGTACAACCTGTATCAAGATTTTTCACCGTGATTAGGTAATTTGCAACTGGTAATCCTGTAAAGATACCTGTAGCATTTGTTTGTGAAGGATACAAACCACCATTAACACCTGTTGTAGCATTAACATCTACCAAAGTGTATTCCAAATTAGTAGGAGTTCCTCCTGTAGCGTTTACAGTGACCTTAATATCCTCAAGATTATTACATGTAATAGCCTTAGTTATTGCTACATTGATTTTATCTAATGCTATGAAAGGAGCAATTGTTATTGGAGTTGCGATAGATCCAATACATCGTTTGTTATCATAAACATTAACCGTATAATTACCTCCAGATAAATCTGATATTATATAAACATTACTTGCTCCTCTTTGAACAACTGTAGCCCCTTTAATGAACTCGTAAATTGTATACGTTCCAGATCCACCAGTAACTCCATTTACTGTTATAGTAGCAAAGTTACCTGTATTTCCAGATGTACAAGCAAACTGTACTACTGCAGGAGCTGGAACATCAATTGGATCTGGTTGTCCAACAGTAATAGACAAAGAAGCAGGACAATTTCTTCCAGAAATCACATCAACAGTATAATTTCCAGCTTTCAATCCGCTGAATAGAGGAAAATCTTGTGGCCCCACATTAACCGCAGTTCCTGTTACCGTCGTTCCACTCAAAGTATATCTATATACAGGATTGTCATTTACGCCTGGTGCCGGAGTTGCCATAGTAGCCGTAATAGTACCATCATTTCCTCCGTTACAAGTAACAGCAGTTTGTGTTAAACCAAAACCAGTAATACGTGTCGCAGTACTTAAAGTAATTGGAACATAAACTTCACACAAAGTAGCAGTATCTTTAACTCCAATAGTATGAGTTCCAGGTATTACACTACTAAAAGAGGTAACTGCTACAAAAGCACCACCATCTATGTTGTACACATAACTTCCTGATCCACCTGTAGTACTTACAGATATTACACCATCATTATCTGAACATGAAGGTGGAGTAGTAACTACAGGAGTTAAGATTAACGGCTGACGAATAGTTACTAAAGCCGTAGCTGTAGTAGTACAACCATTTTTATCTTTCACTGTAACATTATAATTACCTGGTGCGTTTACAACAAAAGTTGGACTGGTTTGGAAACCACCACCGATGCTGTATTCAAAAGGACCAACTCCTGTTGGTACATTTACAGTAAACGTATAAGTACCAGTTATTGCGTTTGGACATTCGCTATATGGAGCCACAGAAATTAATGACGGACTTGCATCCAATAGAATCGTTTGTGGTTTATTGATCGGACAACCATTCGCATCAGTAACATATACATCCCAAGTCATATTTGCACCAGTATTTGTATCAACAGTAATTAAGTTACTTGTACTAAATACGGTTGGGGCAGGACTTCCAGCAATTACAGCTGCATATTTATATGGTGCTGTTCCTCCTGTTGGAGTTACTGTAATAGTAGCATTATCATTATTACAATTAGTATTTGTAGCTGTAGCTGTAAAATCAAGTGCAGCTGCAGGTTGACTTATAGTTACGCTAGCTGTATTTTGACATCCAGTTATAGCATCTGTAACATCTAATGTATGTACTCCTGGTGCTAAATTGGTGAATGTTAATTGAGCATTATTTACACCATTAACTGGTACACCATCGAATAAATAGTTGTAGTTTCCTGTAAAGTTAGTGATATCAAACTGTGCAACTCCATTAGCAGCATTAAAACAAGTCACGTTACTAATGATTCTACCAGCAACCGTAATATTGTTTACCGGATCAACAGTGTACGCTTCCTGATAAGTACAATTGTTTGCATCTGTTACCTGGAAAGTATAAGTATTTGGAGTTAATCCCGCGAAAATAGGATTGTTACCATTATTCACAATTGCTGGCGAAATAATTTGATATGTAAATGGCCCAACTCCATTGATAACATTACTAATAGTAACAGTACTAGTAGTATTTGGAGCCACACAATATATTGGTGTCCCAGCAATATCCATTTGCGTTGGCGGATCTAAAGCCGGAATATTTACTCCATTTACCAAAGTATAAATACATCCTTTAGCATCTTTTACAAGTACATTAAAAGTAATTCCAACATACGTTTGATAAGTATTTGTAGAAGAATAACTTGTTCCTCCATCAAAACTATACTGATAAGGAGCCGTTCCTGTACCTGGTGTAGCTGTAACGGTAACAGTAGCAGGTTGTGCTACATTACCAGCACCACAAGTTAATGGCGTAGTTATAGCAGATGTTGCTAATAATGGATTAGGCTCAGTAATCGTAATAGCTGCCGAATTTCGCACACAGTTTCTTACATTACGAACTGATACCACATAGGTAGTTCCAGCCTTTAAACCGGTGAATGAGTTTCCAGTTTGGAATGGTGTTGTTGTTACACCATCTGTTAAACTATATTCGTAAGGTCCCTCACCAGCTGTAACATTTACTGTGATAGTTCCATCAGAATCGCCATTACAGCTTACATGGGTCTGAGTTGTTGTAAATACTGTAGTTGGTATCGGATCTAAAATAAATTTTTTAGTAGCCTGACATAGAGTTGTATTATTTGCATCAGTTACTCTGAAATCATACGTTCCAGCTGTAGTTGCTGTATATGGACTAGTTACTACTGCAAACCCACCTCCGTTAAAAGAAACTTCATAAGTATAATTAGCAGTTGGAGTCGTATTACCTCCTGTTGTAGTCAAGGTAATTATAGCATCTGGTGTACCTGTACAATCTAATTCTTTAGTCAAGGTAGCCGATAAATCTAACTTAGGATATACAACATAATCTACATTTGCTGTACAACCGTTTCCATCTTTAATCACCAGGTTATAAGTACCTGACGCATTGAAGGTAAAGTTTGGTGAAGTTTGAAAAGCACTGCCATTAACACTATAAGTTGCAGGCAATATTGTTGCAGAAGAAACTAATGATAAATTAATTGTAAATGCAGTCGCTCCATCATAACAAATTGATGATGGTGCACTAATTGTTGGTAAAGCATCCGCAACTAGCGTTACTGCATCTTGTTTAATACAACCGTAAGCATCTTTAACATAAACAATATAATTACCTGTTACGCTTGTTGCAAAAGTTGTATTTCCTGTCCAACCTCCAGTACTTGCTGTAGGTACTGGATCAGTAGCCAATAGATATTGATATGTATAAGGTGCAGTACCTCCCTGTGGTTGTGCAGCAATTATACCATCTTCATTACAATTAACATTTTTAGTTTTTGTAGCGGTAACTGTTAATACTGTAGGTGATTCATTAATATTAAAATTAGCCGAAGCCTTACCACAACCACTATTAGGGCCTGACATTTCTTTTATATAAACATAATAACTACCAACCCCAAGAGTTATAGGAATATTTGGAATGTTAATAGTACTTGAACCTGGAATAGTAGAAGTACCAGAAACATATTTAGATATGTTTGTAAATGCTTCAAAAACTTCATAAGTATAATCTAATGATGCTCCACTTGCATTAGTTATATCGAAAGATACATTCCCGTCATTACTTCCTTTACATGTGATATTTTTCGGAACTATATTGTTAGCCGAAAGAGAAGTAATTGATGGTACTGGTATTGCAGCAGTTTCATAATAATAACATTTAGTGTTTTCATCATAAACTATAAAAGTATAGGTTACTCCAGGCAATAAAGGAGAAAAAAGAGTCTCTTTACTACCGGCAGGCATTTCTCCTTGCCACCCATCTGTTCCGTCTGCAGTCCAAACTTGACCTGGACCATTATAAATGTTAAAATGGAATGGACCTGTACCTGCAAAAGCAGAAGTAATTTTAACTATAGCTGAACCTCCAGTTGCACAAGTAACAGTAGGATTGATTGTAATTCCTAAAGAATTTGGTGGAGATGCGACTAAAACATCCTTCTCTATAACAGTACAACCTTTTGCATCAACAACTCTAATTTGATACAATCCAAAATCTACTACATTGAAAGTAACAGAAGTTGTTCCTGAAGCATTAGGTTCAGACTGGTTATAACCATTAATTCCTGTTACATAATACGTATATGGAGCTGTTCCTCCTGTACCTCCTAATGGACTAACTCCATCAGTTATTTTATTTATAATAATAGATCCCTTAGAAATACCTGAGCCATTACATTGAATTGGAATAACCGTTTTATCAATAACCATTGGAGTAGGCTCTGCAATAGTAATTGGCTCAGTATCCATACAACCTTTTGCATCAGTAACGGTTACAACGTAAAAGCCTGCTGGTAATCCAGACGTTTGAGTACCAAAGTCATTAACTAAGATAGTGTGTGCTAAATCAGAATATTGCTTAACATTAAATACAAATGGTGCTTGTCCTTTAGTATTATCAATGGCAATAGAAATTGCTGCAGTCCTATCAGTATTACAGTTAATAAATGCTGTTTGCGTTACTCCCGTAATATCAGGATTTATTGGTGTAGTAGTTACTATCGGTGTAGTAGTTAGAGCAGTACATCCTGTAGTTGCATCTGTAACTCTAAAAGTGTAGCTACCTGCTGTTGCTGAAGTAAACACATTACTTCCCATAGCTGTATATGCGCCAAGAGCTTCTTTAGATTCATAGCTAAATGCACCTACACCTCCTGTTGGTGTTAAAGTTATTTGAGCAGCTGTTGGTGCAGGATTACAAGTAATACCTTTATTTAAAACAGCAGTCAAAGTCAATTGTGATGCAACAGTTATTGGATTACTGTCTTTTGTACAGCCATTAGCATCTTTTACTCTAATAGTATAAGTACCCGCAGCTGTAACAACAAAAGTATTTCCTGATTGCCAAGAAGCACCATTATCAATACTATATAATAAAGCTCCTGTTCCACCTGTAACTGTAGCAGTAATAGTATAACTACCTACTCCTAAACATTGTCCTGTAGCAGTTGCAGTAACAGCTGTTGGTGCAGAATCTTTAACCAAAGTTAATGGTAGTGTAACTGTACATCCATTAGCATCTTTTACCCAAGCATACCAAGTAAGCGCAGGACTTAAATTAGCCACATTAGAAGCTACATATGTACCCGCAGTAACATTACTATTATTAAATGAATAAGTATAACCTGGTGTTCCAGTTCCTGGAGTTACATTTACTGTTACTTTTGAAGTTGCAACATTACAATTTGCATTTATAGTTACATAAGTTGCTGCTAAAGCTGCTGTTGGTTGCGTTATAGTTGTTGATGTTGAAGCTGTACAGCCAGTAGTTTCATCAGTGAAAACCACATTATAAGTAGCTGCACCTAGATTTGGTAATGTAAATGTTGCAGCCGTTTGTCCTGTTACCGCTGTACCTCCATTAACACTATAACTATAAGTTGTAAATCCACCCACATTATAGCGAATTGAACCTGTAGTGTTTCCAAAACAATCAATATCTTTCAATTTCGTTGCCGAAGCAGTAATTGGTGTAACTGCTTTTACTATGTATGACTCAGTATAGTAACAACCATTAGCATCTGTTACTCTAAATGTATAATTACCTGGAGCTAATCCTGGGAACTCATTTGAACTTTGCTTTGGTAAAATTACTACCGAAGGCGCGATAGTCTCATATTGTAAAGCTGCCACTCCATTCGTAGCCGTAAGTGTAACCTTTGTAGTAGGCGCAGTACATGTTACAGCTGCGTTAGCAAATGTCAAATCTGTTGGTGGATTTAATGGTGCTAAATCAATATGTTGTACAGAAGATAAACAACCTTTATTATCTTTTACAATAATATCAAATGATTGAATACTTCCATTATCATTTACAGTCAAAGTATTAGCCGAACTATATGAAGTTCCATTATTGAAACTATAAGTGAAAGTTCCTGATCCTCCAGACCCAGTTACAGTAATAACTGCGGCAACTTTTGTATTCGTAGCACTACAGCTAAATGGAGTTGTAACTACTGCCGAAACCCCAACTATAGCTGGATTCACAATAGTAACATCAGTAACCGCAGATTCACAACCTTTACTATCAATTACTTTGATATTATACGTTCCAGCTGCTAGACCTGTAAATTTATTAGTGGTCTGAGTAGTATAAGCTGCAGCCGAATTTAATTTAATCGCATAAGTATAGCTTGATGTAAATCCATTGCTTGCTGTAACTGTAATTGTACCATCATTAGCATTATTACAAGTAATATCCGTGCTTTTAAATAGTAATGTTGGAGTTGTTTTTGGAGTAACCGTTATTGTATTACTAGTTGCTGAACAGCCTTTGCTATCTGTAACAGTAAACACATAAGTTCCTGAAACCGAAACCATGTAAGGGAAAGAAGCTACGGTTGTTGGTGCACCTCCATTATGAGAAACTGTATAGGTATAAGGAGCTCCATTTCCTCCCACAATAGTAGTAGTCATAGAAGCATCGACCAAACAGGTTAAATCTTGTCCTAAAGTAGCCGTTAATTTTAATTCAGGTTCAATTGTCACTGATATTACATTTGCAGTACAATTTGTAGTTGCATCGGTAACTAAAATAGTATGAAGACCTGGTCCGACATTGTTGAAAGTATTGCTGTTTTGAGCGGCATTAGTATCTAATTTATAAGTAAATGGCCCAACACCTCCGGTTACTTTAACCACAAAAGTTGCTTTATTTACTGTATCATAACATAAATCAGTACCTGTATCTAAAGTTGCAGTTAATGTTGGTGGTGCTAACACATCTACTGTAGCTCCTACTGGATTTACGCAAAGATTGGCATCTTTAACAAAAACCGTGTAACTTCCAACCGGCACGTTAGTAAATTGATTACTCGCTTGATAAGGTGCAACAACAGTAATACCGTCAGCTTTTCTTAACTCGTATTGATAAGCTGCAGTTCCACCAGAAGCATTAGTTTCAATAGTAGCTCCTGTTGTACAAGTAGCTAATACTGGCACGGTAACTACGGTCATTATCGCAGCAGGTTTCTTGATTTCTTGTGTAAATGGTTTAGTACATGCTGCAGATGAAGTAGCATCTGGGCGTATTGAAATAGAATAAGTACCTGAGTCTAATCCTGTAATCACTTTTGGTGAAGTAAGTGACGTATTCCAAGTGGTTCCATTATCTAAAGAATACTGAAAACCTTTTACAGTATCAAAATTTTGAGCAGAAATAGTAATTTCTCCATCTTTTAAATTATTACAAGTAACATCTTTATGACCCGTAATAGCAGCAGAGAATGCTTTTCCTGTAGGCACTACTATAGTATAATCCTTAATAGTTGCACAAGCTTTAGGTAATTGATATACTGTAATATCATCTATAACTGCGTCATTCCCGCTATAATCTGTACTTCCTGACCTAACATTGAATGTCAAAGTAGTATTGAATCCTGGGTTCAAAGAAACTGTTCTTAATTCCCAATTATTTGAACGAGGTATAGTTGGAATCGCTGGAATTCCTGTTGGATTAGGAGTTGGAGGAATTGGTGGCTGTTGAGCAACAACTTTTCCGGTACTATCCACTAATTCAAAAGAGAAACTTGGATCTGCACCTCCATTAAAACCTAGTCTTAAAAGATTGGATAAATAAGCTTCAACTATAACAGGTTGATTAGGTATAATGTCATTAATAACTTTACTATAAAGAATACCATTTGCTCCTGCCGCTCCACCAATATTTACTATTAAAAAGCGACCTTTTGGATCAGTTCCATTTGATGTATGGTCTTTAAAATGATACCATGCACCTACATTTGTTCCGCTAGGATCATCTCCTCTCCAAAAATCATTTGCCACAGAATATTGGTTATCTTCAATTGAACGAGTACCACATAAATAAGGTGCATTTACTCTTTGGTCGTTAAAACAATATGCACTTGCAATACCTGGAGATAAGGTTGGGTTACCCGATCCAAAAGTTTCTTTTAACAAGTTACTATAAGTAGGCACTGAATTTACTGAATATTCTACACGAATTGCATGAGTTCCAGGTAGTACATTCAAAAATTTATTTGCAGGAGTATTTGGATTTAATACACCATCTAAATAATATTTGTAAGTAAATGATGCCGTTCCAGGATTGTTTACAATTACTGTACTTGTAGCTGTACCGTCACAATTAAAATCAACAGGAGTAGCAACATCAATAACTGGTGCCACTGGTTCTGGATCTATGGTAACACTTGCAGAAAAAATACATTTATTAGAATCTCTTACATATACTGTATAAGTACCTGGAGCTTTATAAGCCTCATTAGTTCCAATCCATGATACTTGATTATCAAAACTGTATTCATAAGTTGGCGTACCTCCTTGTACATTTGTAATACGTATTTTACCATTATTCTTAGGCACTATAACTCCATCTCCACATCCTGCCAATTCAGATACACCTGCCGATGCTGTTAATTGAGCTGCAGGCTCTGTTAAAGTAATAGTTGGTTTACTATCAATACAGTCTACTCCTCCTAATGAATATTTTATTTGTGGAGTATAAACCGTACCGGCTACCAAATTAGAAAAAACATTAGAAGCAGAATAAGTAACACCTCCATCAATACTATACATTAATGTATATCCATTAGCATTCGTCACATTAAACTGAATGCTTCCTGTATTATCACCATAACATTTTACATCTGTTTTCGTAACTGTGTAAACTGGCTTAGGGATATTGTTAACCGTAATTGATGTCTGAGCTTTACATCCGTTATCATCTACAACATCAATATTATAAACTCCACCAGCAGGTAAAGGGTTAGTCACCACTATTTGCGGCACAGTTTGAAAAACTGTAGAACTATTTACAAAATAAAAATAAGGTTTAGTACCACCAGCTGCATTTACTGTAATTTCTCCATCATTACAAGTAAATGGCTTCGTTAATGCAGCTGAAGCTGTCACTGGATCCGGCATAATTAAATCTACTGTTACAGAATCTGAACAACCATTGTCTGTAGTAACATCAATTCTATATTGTATTGGTGCCAAAGGAGTCGTTGTACCTCCATCCAGATTTAAAAATTCATAATCAAGAGCATTCGTAAGTCCTGATGTACTTACAAACACACCATTCTTATATAAAGTATAAGTATATTGTCCTTTTACATCGTTCGCTCCTACTTTGATTGAACCTTTAGAGCCAAAACAAAGTGGTTGAACAACTTTTGTTGTGTTAACTTTTAAAACCTTATCAAGGATTTGAATATTTTTTACTTCAAAAACACATCCATTAGTCACACCTGTTTGTCTAATATAAACTGTGTGTAAACCTGCAGTAACAACAGGAAAAGAAGCATTAGGGAATACATTACTCGATTGGTAAGTAACTCCATCTAAACTATATTCATAACCAGCACCTACACCTCCAATAGTAATTTTTGCTGGAGTATTACAATAGATATCTGTTGAAGTAGCAGTTGGGTTTAATAAATTTTGAAAAACATTAAAATAAAAACGATTAAAACATCCGCCCGGATAAGTTAATGTTAACCTAAATTGCCCTGAAGTATTTGCTAAATAATCTGGTCCAGTAGCCACCTGTGTCCAAGAACAAGAAGCACTTTCGTTAGCACATAGTGTAGTACTAGTTGCTGCAGGACAAGTTCCATTTTCATTCAATTTTTCCCAAACAATGGTAGAACCATCAGAAATATTGGTTTGAATTAATTTGGAAGCATTTGCTCCACATAAAAATATATTAGGTAATTTTTTTCCATCACTAGTACAAACAACTACTTGATCTGCAAAAGGAATAACAGGATTATTAACAATCCCTCCAAAAGAAGTTACTGTAACTGTTTCATCAATTGACAAACATGGAGCAACTGCTGTATCATGTACATAATAAGTTCCTACTTTAGAAACAGTAAGAGTTTGACCTGTTCCTAATACTGGTGTACCTGTTGGGCTTGAAGACCATGAATAACTATTATATCCATTGGCCGCTTTTAAAGTTACTGTTGCACCACATAAAATTTCATTTTTGGTAAACTTACAATCATCTATCCCAACTAAGAAATTGGTTGCTTTTTTAACTAATAAACAACCTGTATTAGTATTAGCACTTGGATCATCAGTAAGTATAAAATCAGGATTTAATGTTCCTTTATAAGTAGCATATGCTGTGTTATCAATACTGTTCGAGCAAGCATCGCTTAACATATTACAACTAGGTACTACTTTTACTTTGAAACGGATTTCTAAAGCAGCATCCCCAACTTCTACCACGCTTTTATCAATATCAAAAATGATCTCTCTTGTTGCAGCATTGTAGCTCTTCACTGTTACACCAGTTGGTAATGCTGTTAAATCTGCAGGATAGTTAAAAATAATATTTATTGGCAATACATCTCGAATTGTTAGAGACTTTGCGTCATCATTTCCTACGTTTTGAAAACCGATAACATAGTTAAGTTGATCTCCAAGGGTAACATTCGTATTACCAATATCTTTACCTGAATTATCCTGTACAATTTTTGTAAGTACAATTTTTGGGGCAATAATATCAACAGCAAAAGCGGTAAAATAGAAAAAATAGGTATCTTGTGTACTTCCTAGTGTTATTGTTGCGCTTGTATCATCATTCTTAATAACCGAACCTCCAGGATATTTTTTAGTGGCTGGATTATTTACCTTCATTATTCCTGCATCATATCCTAAAGTATTACTACTTGCAGGGGTTCTATTAGTATATAAACCATTTAAATCTGTAACAGTACTATTAAAGAAATTATCTGCAGGTCTCTCTGTAGTACTCATAGCACTACCATTAATTTGCAAATAATCACCAGGGATAGGTTTATCACCTTCTAAAGCTGCAAAGGCTATTTTTGCTCTAACAGGACCAGTAGGTATAGTTCTAAAACCAGTAATTGGAATGTCTAATGTTCCTGTATTTCTTGTAATACCACTAAAACCATCAAAAGAAGTAATTGACTTACTCGTCAAGGTTAAGTCTTCATAAACAATATAAAGCGACCAACCTGCAGACATTCCTGTTCCCCCATTGAAACCCAAACCAGCAACAACATTCGCGACTGTATATTCCCCGTTAGGGTTCATTGCATCCATCAAATTAGTTACATCTGCATAACAAACATATGGCTTATTTGATGCAACCGGTTTGGCATCTGCGTCCCAAATTATTTGACCAGTTATATTGTTATATCCTCCTGTTGGGGTTTTAAATTTTACTGAGTTTATGGTGCTTCGATCACCATCTTGAAGAATTGCGCTCCAGTATAAACCTGCATAAAGTACTTTAGCACAACCCTTATTAGGAATATCTAATTTGGCGCTACTAGAGCTAAATGTAGTTGGGTCACTATCAACATCGACATATTTCATATCGATATTAGAATTGTACTCGCCGTCGTTATTATAATTATTGTTGTCCTGACTCAGAATATTATTACCGATCAGTAACATATCACCTTGAACATCTTTATCAAATCGAACTCCAAAAGCTTTATCGTTCTGAGCGAATAAAGTAAGATTCATTAAAAATAATGAAGTGAAAATAACAAATTTAGAAAAAGTAGGTTTTTTCATATATGTAATATTACAGAAAACCTTTTAAAACATTCTTTGGGGCAAAAGAATGTCTTAAAAGAAAATCATTTTTAATTAAATTTTAAATCTAATAACGTTTATAAATTGATTCCTATTCCTAGAAAACAACAAAAAATAATATAATATTCTGATATGCTTTTACTTATAATTTCATAAAAATACTACACGATTATTTTTACTACAAAACATAAGTTAAGACGCGAAAGTATACTATTTATCACAATTTCGTATACTATTTTTATTTTTTTTTTAAACAAACCAATAACTTAATAATTATTTTTCAATCTTAACAATTACCATCTTACCGTTGTATGGTTTTTTACCTTTTTCTCCTAATGCATTTGTTGCCTCTTCTAGATTATCAAACATCGCTTCGTAAATAAAATATTTACTTGAATTCGCATCATAGAAGAAATTCACATCTTTTTGTCCTGCTGACAATGTTTTGGTTACAAAAGTATCTCTTTTTTGTGCATCACTATGTACAGCAAGAATTAAATAATAACCACTCTCAACATTTTTATTATTCTTGATAATCTGCATATTAGATTGCTTGTCTCCAAAATCAAAATCTTCTGCTTTAAGAGGAACACTACTAACTTTTGTTGTTTCTTTTAATCTTTTTAAAGTAGCTAAATCCTGAGCATATCTATCTTGATCATTCAATGAGGCTGCACGCTTGATTCTACGTTTTTTCTCAATCTCAGTTTGTATTTTAATTTGCTCTAAGTTTCTAATTAAAGCTGCATTTGATTCTTCAGCTTTTGCTTGTTCAGCTTTTAAATTTTCAATAGTTTTTAAATAATTTTGATTAATCAAATCATTCTTATTTGGAACCTTTTTAAGTCTTTCATTATAAAGTCTGTTAAACTCAGCTAAAGACTCATTTTGTGCTCTATTCACTTCAGCAATTTGAGCTCTTATAGATTCTAACTCACTATTTTCAGCAGATGTGCTCTTGAACTCAACAGTTGTTTTTACAACACCTTTATCGCTTAAGTCATTTTCTTCTTTTAACTCTCTTAAAGCTTTTTCTTTATTGGCCACAGAAGCATCTAATCTATTAAGTAACTGCTGTTGTTTCTTTTTAGAATCCTCTAATGTTTTAGTTATATTATCCATCGATTTGCCATACTCATCTTTAGGCATAGCATCAGCTTTTGCTTTTGCAAGTGCTTCAACAGCTAGTTTGGCAGCGGCAGCAGCTTCAATTCTGTCTTGTTCAGCAGCAGCATCTGCTTTTGCTTTTGCTTCCGCAGCTAATTTTGAATCAGCATCCGCTTTAGCTTTTGCTTCGGCTGCTAGTTTGGCCTGAGCAGCAGCATCCGCTTTGGCTTTAGCCTCAGCAGCAAGTTTTGCTTGTGCTTCTGCATCAGCTTTAGCTTTGGCCTCTGCAGCTAGTCTCGCTTTAGCTTCTGCGTCGGCTTTAGCTTTGGCCTCTGTAGCTAGTTTCGCTTGAGCCTCTGCATCTGCTTTGGCTTTAGCATCTGCAATCAATTTTGCTTCGGCGTCGGCTTTAGCTTTGGCTTCAGCAGCTAGTTTCGCTTGAGCCTCTGCATCTGCTTTGGCTTTAGCATCTGCAATCAATTTTGCTTCAGCGTCGGCTTTCGCTTTGGCCTCTGCAGCTAGTTTTGCTTTAGCTTCTTCTTCCTTAGCCTTCGTATCTGCAATCAATTTTGCTTCGGCGTCGGCTTTAGCTTTGGCCTCTGCAGCTAGTTTCGCCTTAGCCTCTGCATCTGCTTTAGCTTTCGCATCAGCAATCAATTTTGCTTCAGCGTCGGCTTTCGCTTTGGCCTCTGCAGCTAGTTTTGCTTTAGCTTCTTCTTCCTTGGCCTTCGTATCTGCAATCAATTTTGCTTCGGCGTCGGCTTTAGCTTTAGCCTCTGCAGCTAGTTTCGCCTTAGCCTCTGCATCTGCTTTAGCTTTCGCATCAGCAATCAATTTTGCTTCAGCGTCTGATTTGGCTTTGGCTTCTGCAGCTAGTTTTGCTTTAGTCTCTGCTGCTTCTTTAGCCTTCGCATCTGCAATCAATTTTGCTTCAGCATCAGCTTTAACTTTGGCTTCTGAAGCTAGTTTGGCTTTAGCTTCTGCTTCCTCTTTAGCCTTTGCATCTGCTTTAACTTTAGCTTCAGCGTCGGCTTTTGCTTTGGCCTCTTCAGCTAATTTAGCTTGAACCTCTGCATCTGCTTTTGCTTTAGCTTCTACTGCTAGTTTCGCTTGAGCTTCGGCTTCCTCTTTAGCCTTAGCATCAGCTTTAATTTTAGCTTCTGCTGCTAATTTCGCTTGGGCTTCTTTCTCTTGAGCTTCTGCTTTAGCTTTGGCAGCTTGGGCTTCTTGAGCATCTGCATCCGCTTTAATTTTTGAATCAGCTAAAAGTTTTGCTTGCGCATCAGCTTTGGCTTTCGCATCTGCTGCTAATTTAGCTTGTGCTTCTTTTGCTTGAGCTTCGGCTTTAGCTTTGGCAGCTAAGGCTTCTTGAGCATCTGCATCTGCTTTAATTTTTGAATCAGCTAAAAGTTTTGCTTGTGCATCAGCTTTAGCCTTCGCATCTGCTGCTAATTTAGCTTGCGCTTCTTTTGCTTGAGCCTCAGCATCCGATTTTGCTTTTGCATCTGCAGCTAATTTTGCCTGAGCTTCAGCTTTGGCTTGAGCGGCTGCATCGGCTTTCGCTTTATTGTCAGCGGCTAATTTAGCTTGGGCTTCTGCTTTAGCTTGAGCGGCAGCATCAGCTTTCGCTTTATTGTCTGCTGCTAGTTTAGCTTGAGCTTCTGCTTTAGCTTGAGCGGCAGCATCGGCTTTCGCTTTATTGTCTGCTGCTAGTTTAGCTTGAGCTTCTGCTTTAGCTTGAGCAGCAGCATCTGCTTTAGCTTTATTGTCAGCCGCTAATTTAGCTTGAGCATCCGATTTAGCCTTAGCCTCAGCAGCTAATTTTGCAGCAGCATCTGCATCTGCTTTCGCTTTTGTATCGGCTGTTAGTTTTGCTTTTGCAACGGCAGCTTCTGATTTTTTATTAGCTGCAATTTGTGCTGCTGCGGCATCCGATTTTGCTTTAGCATCTGCTGCTAATTTATTTTTAGCAATAACAGCTTCAGCATCTGACTTCGCCTTGGCATCAGCAGCAAGTTTTGCTTTTTCTGCAGCCGCCTTTTGAGCATCAGCTTTTGTTTTTGCAGCAGCGGCTAGTTTGGCTTTTGCTTCAGCTGTAGCTTGTGCTTTCGCTGCAGCAACTTCTTTTGTATCTGTTTTAGCTTTTGCAGGTACCGTTTTACGAACTTCTGTAGGTGTAAAAATAGCTCCTTCCTCTTCATCATCTCCATAATCATAATTATTGTTTTTCAATTTATATGCTAAAACAATAATATGTGATGCACCAAGGTTTGAAATATCTCCTAAGCCCATTCCGTATGAATATTCTAATGCGATTTTTGGAGTAATATTAAAACCTAGCCCAGCTGATATTCCTAAAACAGAATTATATCCAGCCTGGGCCCAAATACCTTTAGGAATCGCAAACATTGCCGATCCTGAAATAATCGTCTGTTCTTTATATAATTCGGTTTTTACGAGACCTGAAAACTTACTTTTGTCGAAAAAACCATATGAATCAAGGAATCCTGTATACATAACATGAGCTTCTAACCCACTATTAGGATCGTCTTTTAAAACACCTGAATTAAAATTATATGTTACTAAATTATTATAAGCAAGACCAAAATCAAAATAAGTCGTACCATAGTTAACCCCAGGTGAAATAGCTAACAAAGTATTGGAAGGGATATTATCCAGAGAAGGATCTGGGAAATTAGAAACTATTTTCCCACTATTCAAACCGCTTTTATAAGCACTTAAATTAATTCCAAATGTCAAATTATTATCTTCTTGAAGAAGGATATTATGGGCAAAATTGGTCATAAGACCAAAAGTGGTTAATACACCATAATCTTGTTTAAAAACGCCCAAAGCTATACCTTCATTTTCTTTAAAACGTCCTGAATAACTTAATAAATAAGTTTTGGGCGCATTTTCAAATCCTGTCCATTGACTTTTGTTAAAAAGTGTAATATAAGCACTTTGCTGTCTTACAAAACTAAAAGTAGGATTGATTGTAAATGAATTAAATTTCAAAGAGTTTCCGGGAGGAATAACAAAAGATACTGCTCCATCTTCTTTTTGTGAGTAGAAAACTTGAATGGAACAGAAAAAAAAGAAAACACTTAAAAGAAAATTTTTCATACGTAGATAATATTGTTTTTGGAGTCCTAATAACTATCGAAAGTAATTCGCATATTATATTTTGTTTTACAACAAAATTAAATTGATGCTCATTTCATATTATTTCACAAGAGTTATTGAACCCTTTTTGGCAGATTGACCAGAAGGAGTAATTATATAATAGTAAACAGGATTGAAATTACTGAATTCAATAGGGGTTTGTGGCCAACCATTGTAATTATCATAATTATCAGTTTGGAAAACTATTTTACCTGATGAATTTAATATCATAACTTGGGTATTAGTCCCACTAATATATTGATCAGGAATAATCCAAGTATCATTAATACCATCATTATTAGGAGTAACTATATTCGATATTTGTGACACATTATAGTTTGTTTGATAAGACACTTCAAAAAGGAATTCATTTTTTATTTGACATCCCGAAGTTTGTGTAATAATCCCTTTATATTTCCCTTGAGCTGTAACATCTAATGAACTTTTGGTTTCACCAGGAATGATAACATCATTAAGAAGCCATTGATAACTTGGCGAAACAGCATTTGTAGTTGTTGTAACGGATAATTTCTCTCCTTCAGCTATTCTATTCACTTTATCAACATCAACACCAGAAATTGTGCTATTAATTTCAAATACTTTTAAATCTATAGACCCAGTTGATTTACATCCACCAAAGTCAACGTCACAAGTATAATTACCTGGTAAATTGGTATCATACGTTTGAGCAGTAGCACCAGCAATAATAACATTATTTTTTTTCCATACATACGTATTTCCAGAAGTAGCTGTTAAAGTAGAATTTCCAGAACTAGCACAAAAAGGATTACCTGAGCTTGAACTAATAGACGCCACACTTCCGGTTACACCAGTTACGGTTACACGCTGTGAACTAAAATTAACATCAGAACAAGAACCATAATCTAATTCAGCATAATAAACTCCTTCCGAACTTACTACTAAAGAATTCCCAGATTGGTTTTGCACCAATTGATCATTCTGATACCACTTATATTTTAATTGTGGGTAATTTGCAGGTGAGGATTCAGGAGTAGAAGGAGTTGGGTTATATATCGTTAGAGTAACACTACCACCATTACAATAACTTACAGCATTCTTTTTATCATTAATGAAAAAAGAGCCGTTATAAGCTTTAAAATACGCAGGAAGATTTTTATCACTACCCGGAACATTAATATTAAAACTAGAACTTACTACTCCACTAGAACTTTTAACTCTCAATTGATAGGTATTAGAACCTACTAAATTAGTAGGTACTGCAAATGTAAGCGTTTTATCTGTTGCTGTATCTGGAGGTGTTCCTGCCAAAGGTGGTAAAGCAGTAGTTGCAATTGGAGTTGTAAAAGATCCTGAGGGATCGGAAAGTTCTACAACAAAGCTTACACTAGGATCAAAACCACTAACCTTAAAAGAAGCTTGATACTCATTAAAAACTTGACCTGCAATCGAAGGATGTGGTCCACCAGCACAAATTCTATCGAATGGTAATTTTATAGGGTTAATTGTTTGTGAATACACAAAAAACGCTGAAGGCAGAATCAACAGCATCAAAAAATTTAAAAAAATATCTGAAGAAAAAAAAGAGGGGGCTTTACTTGACATATTGAATAGCATTTAAAACTAAAAATTAACGACTACTTTAAGTAATAAAATGAAAGCAAAACCTTTGCTAAGGTTTTACTTTCATTTTAGAATTAAAGGTCATTATAACTTTAATTTTATTTTGAAGAAGCTGTGAATTTAGAAAGAGCTAATCTAAAATCTGGTCTTTTAGGATTTGCGAAGTCATTGAACGTTTCTAAATTTGTAGTTTTAGAATACAAATTAAAGAAAACACTATTACCGTAATAACCTTCTAAATCTTCATTATTATCAGATCCTTCTGAAAATATATTTCCATTACAGAAATTTAAGTACATTTCCTCAATACGAATCTTTTTAAGGTTCTTATCGTTAATTTCAATTTTGCTATCTAGAACTACTGCTGGATTAAAACCTGAAATTACACTTTTACGTAAAACCAAAGAAGAATTTTCACTTACGTAAACAGCTTCTTTAATTAAACCTGCTTTAATATCAGCATCAATATTTTCACTATCATTAACCAAAGTCAAGTTTGTCGCTGTAACAAGTGTTTGCTTTTTTGTAAAATCTACTTCTTCTTTTTTAATATAAGAAGAAACATCTAAACAACGAGAACCACTACTACCAGTTAAATAAGAAGATCTTACTGCTAAAGAGTTATCAATTTTAACTTGTGCTCCCAAAGTAAATTTAAAATCTACTCCGTTAGATTTATAAGAAACCATTTTAGACATCACTGGCTCACCACCAAGAACTTCAAAAGAATCTCCAGCAGCAAAGCTTACCATAATGTTTTCTAAAATTGTTTTGTTTCCAATTCCTCCTAACAAAAGAGCATTAAAATTTTCAGAACCTCTTGGTTTTTTACCAGCATATTCGATTCTAACAAATTTTAAAACTCCTGAAGAGCTTGCTGGATTTGAACCTCCATAAGTAGTTAATGAAGGATCTAAGTCATAACTATTAATAGAAGAATATGATCCGAATTTATTAATTGGAGCATCACCAAGCATTACAATACCTCCCCAATCACCAGCTTTTTTAAGCGATTTATTTGAAGTAAAAACAATTGGATCTGTTTCCAAACCTTCCGCAATCAATTGAGCTCCTTTAGTAATAACCAAAGTTCCTTTTGATTCTGAATCACCAATAATTACTGTACCTGGTTCAATAGTAAGTACTGCATTATTAGTCACATATACATTTCCTTGTATAATGTAAACATCTTTCTTGGTCAATTTAGTATTCTCAGCAATATTACCAGCGAGAATCTGAGTCGCTTCTCCGTAATCTGATTTACCTGGTTTAAATTCTGTCCAGTTGTTCAACCAGTTGCTTGATCCAATTATTCCTTTCTCTTGTTGTGCATTTACATTGCAAACAACCGAAAGGAAAACCCATATAATAAGTAGTAAATTTTTCATAGGTTTGGGGGGTGTGTTAAATTGTGTTTTTTGGTAGTCTCTTGTAGGTGAAGAGCTTATAAACTCATATATAGAGTTAAGGGTCAATCTTAGAGTAAGATTTTTACATCTTTTCTAAAAAACTTTAATTTTTATTCATGTTCCACTTCATGCAAAGCTTTCAAAGTTTGCTCGTAGAATAAAACCATAGTCACCAATTGTCCTTTGTCAGAATAAGGTAGCATTTTTCTTAAAAAATCTACTGTTACTTCTAAGTAAACATTTGTTGCTTCAGTTTCTAAATCTAATGCTTTTTTATTTACTTCGTCAGCTGGAATTCCAAGATCAGTCAAGGTAACACCTGGTTTTGTTGCCAAAGCGATATATGGCAATGTTTTTACAACAACCTTCATACGCTCGATGTATAATTCTACCAATTCCCCTTTTGACATTGCTCTCAGCGTTTTGTCATCATAGTAAGTACGAATTGCAGCGCTCGTGCTAATAATACTTTTTGGCATATTTGGGTTTTTGGCCTGTGCCTTAACTGTCACTGTAGTACTAAATGCTAACATAAAAATACTGAAAAAAATAAATTTCCCTTTCATATCATTGATAAAATTTAATTAATAAAACAAAAATATACAAATATTTTGAATTTGCAAGTTCTAAATAATATTTTAAAACCAATTTTAAGATAAAATCAAGCCAAATTCTGCGTTATGCCGAGTAAAATCAACACTTTATCGGTTAAATTATTAAATATTTTAAAATAAATAATAGCAAAAAATTAATTAAAAACACATATTTTCTTTCAAAAAACACTTAAAAAAATAAACATTTATCAATTAGTAAATTATTTAATACAAAAGTTATCAACACATGTTTTATTGCTTCAATACTATAACATATTTTTTTTCTTTTTTTCTAATTCATAATCGTTTAGTTATAAATCCGATATAAACTTTATAACGTATTATTTTTGACTAAATCATTTTCTCCTATCTTTGCTTCATGCAATTTTCAGAAATTCTAGGACAAGATTATATTAAAAATCACTTAACAAAAAGTGCCGATTCAGGAAGAATTCCTCATGCACAATTATTTGTGGGACCTGAAGGAAGTGGTACTTTGGCTATGGCGATAGCCTATTCTCAATATGTACTTTGCAATAATACTGAAGGGCCAAACGAATCCTGTGTTTTAAAATTCCAAAAACTATCACACCCTGATCTGCATTTTATATACCCCACCGTTACCACTGAAGAAATAAAACAAAAGCCAAAAAGCATCGATTTCATAACTGATTGGAGACAATTTTTACTTGAAAATCCTTACGGAAGTTTATTTGATTGGTACTCAAAATTGGGCGTTCAAAATAAGCAAGGTGAAATTCGTGTAGATGATGCCCAAGAAATTTTAAAATCTTTGGCATTAAAATCATACGAAGGAGGTTACAAAATAATGATTATCTGGATGGCAGATAAATTAAACATTTCTGCTTCTAATAAATTATTAAAGTTACTGGAGGAACCACCGGAAAAAACAGTTTTTATATTGATCTCTGAGAATGAAGAAGACATCATTCAAACGATACGATCACGTTGTCAGATAGTTCATTTTAATGCTTTAAGTGAACAAATTATAACAGATGCTCTAATAAACAAAGAACAAATTGATCCAAAACTGGCGACAAAAATTGCTCATCAAGCACAGGGTAACTACTGTAAAGCACTACACCTGTTGCATGATGATAATGACGAATTTCCTTTTGAGCAATGGTTTGTTACTTGGGTTAGAGCTGCCTTTAAAGCCAAAGGAAATGCGGCGGCCATTCAAGATTTGATTCTGTGGAGTGAACAAATCGCTGCATTAGGAAGAGAAACACAGAAAAAATTTCTACAGTTTTGTATCGAAATGTTTCGTCAGGCTTTGCTACTGAATTATGAAACTCAGAAACTAGTTTACATTGAAGCTAAGGTCGAAAAATTCAAACTAGAAAATTTTGCACCTTTTGTAAACGGAAACAATATTAATGACATTTTCAAAGAACTATCTGATGCTATGTATCATATAGAACGCAATGGAAACGCAAAAATAATTTTAACAGATTTATCTATAAAACTCACACGTCTCATCCATAAAAAGTAATTAAACATGAACATGAATAATATTGCCTCAACCCTAATTTTAGTTTTTTTAGCCATTACCTTTTTGCAATCAGCTTATGATAAACTATTTTATTGGAAAGATAATCTCGATTGGTTAAAAGAACATTTTTCAGCAACTCCCTTAAAAAATCAAGTTCCGCTAGCCTTACTTAATGTCTTATTGCTAGAATTATTGTCTGGTATTTTATGCACTGTCGGCTCTATAGAATTAACCGTAAATAGCGGAAAAACTTATGGCTTGTATGGAGCAATTTTTTCTTGTATTACTCTTATAATGCTACTTTTTGGACAAAGATTAGCCAAAGATTATGACGGAGCAAGAACCATAGTCCTTTATTTTATTCCTGCGGTAATGGCTGTATATTGGCTGAATTAATTTAATTGAAATAACTACAATATCATTATAAAACAATAAACAATGACACCAAAACATCCTTCGGAATCCTTAACTATATTAACCGATTTGGTTTTACCAAGTGAAACCAATCCTTTGAATAACTTATTTGGAGGGGAATTATTAGCCAGAATGGATCGCGCAGCGAGTATTGCCGCCGGAAGACATTCTCGTAGAATAGGTGTAACGGCTTCTGTTAATCACGTTGCTTTTAACAAATCTATTCCATTAGGTAGTGTAGTAATTATTGAGGCCAAAGTATCCAGAGCTTTTAAAAGTTCAATGGAAATCTATTTAGATGTTTGGGTTGAAGACCGACAATCTGGGAATAGAACCAAAGCCAATGAAGCGATTTACACTTTTGTAGCTGTTGATGACACAGGAAGACCCGTAGAAGTTCCAGTACTGGAACCAGAAACAGAATTGGAAAAACAACGCTACGATGGGGCTTTAAGAAGAAAACAATTGAGCTTAGTTTTGGCTGGCAAAATGAATCCTCATGATGCTACTGAATTAAAAGCCCTTTTTACATAAAAAACCATAATGATATGGTAAACCGCGTGAGGGATTACTCCACTATCCATTTATTCTCATAGGAGTCCAGTGAATTTCATTTGAAACTAGCTACCGAAGTAGCGTGGATAGCCCGATCATATTATAAAAAGGGGTGGCTCTAGATAATCTAAAGTAGCCCCTTTTTATAATATGGTCACGCCAAAATTGTTTTGAAGACAACAATTTGTTCCCAAAAACAACTATTGTAACTTCAAAAAAAAGAAGTATTTTTACGAAAATTATAGTAAACCAATCCAGTATTTCGAGCCTTTAATAGTGCAAAACATATGAAAGAAAAAGAAAAAGAAATGAAAGAAAAAAACAGTTCAGAGAAAGAAGCTAAGTTAAAAGCACTGCAATTAACGCTTGATAAATTAGACAAAACTTACGGAAAAGGAACTGTAATGAAAATGGGGGATAGAGCCATTGAGGAAGTAGAAACTATTTCTTCTGGGTCTTTAGGTGTTGATTTAGCTTTGGGAGTTGGAGGTTACCCTAAAGGAAGAATTATAGAGATCTATGGTCCTGAATCTTCTGGTAAAACAACATTGACCCTACATGCTATTGCTGAAGCACAAAAAGCAGGCGGAATAGCTGCTTTTATAGATGCGGAACATGCATTTGACAGAAATTATGCAGAGAAATTGAATGTTGACATCGAAAACCTAATCATCTCTCAACCTGATAACGGGGAGCAAGCATTAGAAATTGCTGAAAATTTAATTCGCTCTGGTGCAATTGACATTGTGGTTATTGACTCTGTTGCTGCATTAACACCTAAAAGTGAAATTGAAGGCGAAATGGGGGATTCAAAAATGGGATTACATGCTCGTTTAATGTCACAAGCCCTAAGAAAATTAACAGGAACGATAAGCAAAACCAACTGTACAGTATTTTTTATCAACCAATTGAGAGAAAAAATCGGTGTGATGTTTGGAAATCCTGAAACTACAACGGGTGGAAATGCATTGAAATTTTATGCTTCAGTTCGTTTAGACATTCGTCGTTCTACTCAGATAAAAGATGGTGAAAACGTATTAGGTAACCGAACTAAAGTAAAAATTGTTAAAAACAAAGTTGCACCGCCATTTAAAGTAGCCGAATTTGACATTATGTATGGAGAAGGAATCTCTAAAACTGGTGAAATATTAGATCTTGCTGTAGAATTTGAAATTATCAAAAAAGCGGGCTCTTGGTTTAGTTATGGTGAGACCAAACTAGGACAAGGTCGTGATGCAGTAAAATCATTAATAAAAGACAATCCGGAATTGGCTGACGAACTTGAAGTGAAGATCAAAGATCACATCAAAGAATTTGCAATCGATTAAATAAAAAAAGAGTCCGTAATTCAATTACGGACTCTTTTTTTATAATGATATTGGATGAAGCTGATTTTATTTCAAAATAGTTAATTCTTTTCTTTCAGCTTGTCTAATTTCTCAAACTCGAGTAATTCATTGTAAATAAGATCCCTTACTTCTTCCTTAATTTCTTTTCTGTCTATCACTCCTTTTTTATCTGCTGTTTCGATATAAGGAAGAATTTTTACCCTCATCAAACCAGGACTTCCACTATAGAAAGTATAAGATAATCTTTTCTTATTGTCTGGAAAAACTAAAGGAACGATTGGTAATTCATGTTCTACTGCTAGACGAAATGCTCCATCTTTGAAATTGTCTAACAAAATAGACTCGTCATGGGGAACTCCTCCTTCCGGAAATATACAAATACTAAGTCCGCGATCAATTCTTTTTTGAGCTTCTTCAAAAACTTCCATTTTACTTTTAGAACAACTTCTATCTACAAGAATGCTTGTTCTTTTGTAAAAAAAGCCAAATAATGGGATTTTAGCTAGCGACATTTTACCAACAAAAACAAACGGATTTTTTACCACCGCAAGCATTAGCATAATATCTGTCATTGAGGTATGATTAGCTACAAACATATAGCTTTTGTGAGGATCTAAATTTTGAATTTTTTCCACTTTATAATAAAATCCCATTCCAAAAAGAACACATTTTGCCCAAATACGGGACATCTTGAAAAAATAGGGATACCCACTTTCGGTCAAGATTGAAGCAACCAAAAAAGGACACATAATAAGGATCGGAATAAGCATTACGACGTAAAACCAAACCCGCCATACGGCCCAAAATATCTTTTTTATACCTTTCATGTATTGATAATAATTGTTCTTTATTGGTAAGATGTAATTCACATATCAACATTGGTTAGACGACCAATTAAAAATTATGCTCATTTCATAACGTCAAAAGTAAGGAAACTTGCGGAAAATTTGGCAAAAGAATTAACTTTGCAATTAAAAATACTTTCGATAACGAAATCAATAGGGAATAAAACATATAAAATGGCAAAAATACTTTCTGGAGTTCAAAGTACTGGAACTCCTCACTTAGGGAACTTACTTGGAGCAATTATACCAGCAATAGAATTATCTAATAAACCCGAAAACGAATCTTTTCTTTTCATAGCTGATTTACATTCAATCACACAAATAAAAAACGGAGAAACTTTAAGAGCCAATACTTATAGTACTGCTGTGGCTTGGTTAGCATGTGGTTTAGATGTTGAAAAAGTGGTTTTTTACCGTCAGTCAGATGTGCCACAAACAACAGAATTATCTTGGTATTTGAGTTGTTTTTTCCCATTTCAACGTTTAACATTAGCCCACTCTTTCAAGGATAAATCCGATAGATTGGATGATGTAAATGCTGGATTGTTTTCTTACCCTATGCTTATGGCTGCTGATATTTTGATGTATGATGCAGAATTTGTTCCAGTTGGAAAAGATCAGTTACAGCATTTAGAAATTACACGTGATGTTGCCTCAAGATTCAATCACCAAATGGGAGAAACATTTGTAATTCCTGAAGCCAAAGTTCAAGATGACAGTATGCTTATTCCAGGTACAAATGGTGGAAAAATGAGTAAGTCTGCCAATAATTTTATCAATATTTTCTTGGATGATAAAGCATTGCGCAAACAAATCATGAGCATAGAAACGGATAGTACTCCGCTTGAGGCTCCCAAAAATCCTGAAACCTGTAATTGCTTTGCACTGTACAAACTTATGGCAACTGAAAGTCAATTAGAAACCATGAGAGCTAACTACTTAGGTGGCAATTATGGATATGGTCACGCCAAACAGGCTTTGTTTGAATTGATTTTGGAAAAATTTAAAACCGAAAGAGAAAAATACAATTACTACATCAATAATCTTGAGGAAGTAGATGCCTTATTGAAAATTGGTGCTCAAAAAGCAAGTACCGTTGCTAATAGTGTCTTGGATAGAGTAAGAGAGAAACTAGGTTTTGAGATGATGTAATCAAAAAAAATATATAAAAACAATAAAGTCCACGGTTGAAATCGTGGACTTTTTGTTTTAAGGACACTTCTTACAGAATCATGAACCCTACGAAGATAAAACTCTATAATTACAACTGATCAACTGAAAAATAGATTCTTAAAATGTTCTTTACATCTCATATTGCATAATTTTTAATCCATTAAATGAAAATTTGTCAAAATAAAGTCTAAAAAAAAATCAAATCAATTTTTCTGTAATAATTTGCAAAGGGTAAAGCTCTTAAACTTTCATAATTATAATTGCAATCTTATCTTTGAGCCTGATACAAGTACCTATTATTTCGGTTAACCATTAATTTTTTAAAATGACAGAAATTCAAGAAACATTTATTTTCGATTTTGACAGTACTTTTATCAAAGTCGAAGCACTTGACGTGTTATGTGAAGTAATTTATGAAGACAGTACCGCAGGAATTCAAATTCTGAATGAAATCCAACGATTGACTAACCTTGGAATGGAAGGAAAATTGTCCTTAAAAGAGTCTTTAACGAAACGAATAAGCCTTTTACAAGCCAATAGAGATCACTTAGGTACCACAATAGACGTTTTGAAAAAGAAAGTGACTGCATCTGTTATTAGAAACAGAGCTTTTTTCAAACAGCATGCCGATCATGTTTATATCATTTCGAATGGATTCAAAGAAATAATCATTCCTATTGTTCAGGAATATGGCATAAAACCAGAACATGTTTTAGCCAATACTTTCAAATTCGACCATGATGGAAAAATTATTGGTTTTGATGAAAAAGATGAATTGTGTGAAAATCAAGGGAAAGTAAAAAAAATAAAATCATTAAATCTAAAAGGTGAAGCCATTATGATTGGTGATGGTTATACCGATTATGAAACTCTTGAAGGTGGAGCTGTATCTAAGTTTTTTGCATTTACAGAAAATGTTAGCCGCAAAATTGTTGTTGATAAAGCCGATAGAATTGCGCCTTCTTTAGATGAAATTCTTTATGATTTATCATATAAGGCATCTGTATCTTATCCTAAAAACAGAATCAAAGTTCTATTATTAGAAAATATAAATCAAGAAGTTGCCCAAACTTTCGAGCATGAAGGTTATACGGTAGAAATAGTCGAAAACGAATTGACTGAAGACGAATTATGTGAAAGAATCAAAGGAGTTTCGATACTTGGAATTCAATCAAAAACAAAAGTTACCCAAAAAGTTTTAGATCATGCCAAGAAATTACATTCTATCGGAACATTTGGTATTGGTTCTAATCAAGTAGATCTAGAAGCGTGTACCATGCAAGGTGTTTCTGTATTTAATGCGCCTTATAGCAATACCCGTTCAGTAGTTGAGTTAGCCATAGGAGAAATCATAATGTTGGTTCGCAATACGTTCCAAAAAAACAAAATGATGCATTCCGGAATTTGGGATAAATCTGCTACAAATGGCAATGAGATTCGAGGGAAAAAACTAGGGATCATAGGATATGGAAGTATTGGATCACAACTATCGGTAGTTGCCGAAGCACTGGGAATGAATGTTTATTTCTATGATACTGTTGACAAATTAGCCCTTGGTAACGCTAAAAAATGTTCTTCGCTAAAAGAGTTATTATCACTCTCAGACGTGGTTAGTTTACATATAGATGAAACAGAAAGCAATAAAAACCTGATAAATGCCGAAGCTTTTGAATATATGAAGCCTGGTGTAGTATTTTTAAACCTTTCTAGTGGCAATGTTGTCGAAATTGAAGCCTTGACCGCCAATCTCAAAAACGGAAACATCAGTGGAGCTGCCATAGATGTATTCCCTAACGAACCAACCAATTCGCAAGAGAAATTTATTTCCGAATTACGAGGATTACCAAATGTGATACTTACTCCTCATATTGCTGGAAATACTCAAGAAGCGGAACAAGATATATGCCATTTTGTGGCAAGAAAAATAATTCAGTATATCAACACCGGCTCCACATATGGAAGTATCAATCTTCCAGAAATTCAATTACCTGAATTACAAAGTGCTCACCGTATTATGCATATTCATGAAAATGTAAAAGGTATCTTGGCCCAGATCAATACAATTCTTTCAGAGTATGATAATAATATCTTGGGACAATATCTTAAGACCAATGAAACTTTAGGATATGTAATTACTGATATTGATAATTTCCATAACAAAGAGTTAGAAAAAAAATTAAAGAAGATTCCAAATACCATCAGGTATAGAATTCTTTATTAAAAATTACTGATTTTAGATTAACACTTATAATTCCAAAACTTCAAAAGCAGACCTCATTAAGTCTGCTTTTTTTAAATGGCCTCAAACAACTTACCCGGTAAAGGCCTAATAACACCTTTAAGTTCCATATTTAAGAGTAATCCAGATATTTTATAAATGGGTAAATCACAATGCAAAGCAATGATATCCATTAGTTCTTTACCCGTTTTCAAGAGATAATCATATACTTTTTGTTCGTCATCCTCAAGAGAAACAAACAATTGTTTTTGCACAGGTTTAGCTTCTTTTTCGATATCCCAATTCAGAATATAAACTAAATCTGCCGCACTAGTGAGAACATTGGCTTTTTGAGTTTTTATTAGATTATTGCAACCTTGACTGTATTTGTCTGTAATTCGTCCGGGAACTGCAAAAACATCTCGATTATAATCATTGGCCATATTGGCAGTAATGAGCGAACCTCCCCTATCTGCAGATTCTATAACAATTGTAGCTTCAGTCATACCAGCCACAATTCTATTTCTGCGAACAAAATTTTCTTTATCAGGTTTTGAAGTGCTCCAAAACTCAGTCATAAAACCTCCGTTTTGTTCTACTTTGGCAACATATTTTTTATGCGTTTTAGGATATATTTGATTCAGACCGTGTGCTAGAACACCAATAGTCTGTAAATTACAATCCATTGCCAGTTGATGTGCAACAATATCTACTCCATATGCAAACCCACTCACAATTATTGGGTCAAGTGGTGCAAGATCTTCAATAAACTTTCTGCAAAATTCAGTACCATAAGAAGTAATCTGGCGTGTACCCACGATGCTTATTATTTTTCGGTTTTTTAAGTTGATGTTTCCCGAACTAAATAACAAAACAGGGCCGTCGATACAATGCTTTAAGCGATCTGGATAACTTTCGTCTTGAAAACAATGCACATCAATACTATTATTTTGAATAAATCGAAGTTCTTGGGTAGCTTTTTCGAAAACAGATTTGTCTTTTAAATTTTTTAATAAAACTGAACCTACTCCGTCAATAGCGCCAAGCTGATTCGTTTTCGCATTTAATACCGCTTCAGCACTACCAAAATGTTTTAGCAGCTTTTTGGCCATAACATCTCCAACCCCTTCCACACGGAGTAAAGCCATTAAATGAAATAAATTTTCCTCTGACATATCTTACAATTATACCACATATTTTTGGATCACTAAAAATTTTAGCGTCAAAATATTTCAAAACTAAAGCCTATTTAAAAAAGGATGAAAATAAAAATCACGTTTAAACTGAATCTCTTTTAAATGCTCAAACCATAACATATTGACAAATAAACACATACAAATTGTTAATAAAAATTGTGAATAAAATTTTGATAACTATTCTCGTTCCATAACTTTGTTATTATGAAAATCGAACATTACATCGCGCAACTTTTGTACCGTTACCAATGTGTAACCGTTCCTGGTTTTGGAGCTTTTTTGACCGAAATACAATCGGCTCAATTAATCGAAAACTCACATTCTTTTTTTCCGCCAAAAAAGATGATTTCCTTTAATTCCTATCTAAAAAACAATGATGGATTATTAGCCAATCATATTGCACAAGCCGAAAAAACATCATATGATTATGCCGTAAGCGCTATAGAATATGAAGTGTTGAGTTGGAAGAAAACATTACAGGAAAACCGAACTTTTTCGATAAAAAATGTTGGTATCCTTAGTTTGAATGCAGATAACAATATTCTTTTCACTCCTAACGAGCAAACTAATTATTTAACCCAGTCTTTTGGATTAAGTACTTTTGTATCGCCAGCTGTAAAAAGAGAAATTGAAATTCAAAAAGAAACTGTTGTTGCAGAAAAAGCACCGATTGAATTTATTCCTGAAACAAGAAAAACAAGTGTTTATCTTAAATACGCCGCTATTTTCGTTCTTGGATTAGCTGCAACTGGAACTATTGGATATCCTTTGTACCAAAAACAAATTGCCTCTGAAACTATTTTAGTTGAAACAGCAGTTCAAAAACAAGTACAAAACAAAATTCAAGAAGCTACTTTCTTTATTCAAACGCCAATACCAGCGGTGACTCTTTCTTTGAAGACGAACAAGGAAGTAGTAACAAAATTGCCGTATCACATTATGGCCGGAGCATTTAGAAGTGAAGCTAATGCACAAAAAAGATATGACCAATTAGTTGCCAAAGGGTACAAAGCAAGACGTTTGGCGGTTAATAAAAATGGACTTTACCCTGTATTATACGGAAGCTACTCTACTTTTGCGGAAGCAGAAAAAGAGAAAACCAAAATCACAGAAACCGATAATCCCGAAGCTTGGATTTTGATACAGTCTCTTTAGAAAATTAAAATCAATCATAAAGAAATCACGAATGAACACGAATTTAAACTGTGTTTGTTCGTGATTTTTTATTTTACCTCATTCAATTCCTTTTTCATTTTACACTAAACTCAATTTAAGACCATTTCAGATCGATTTATATACAAAACCACCACTAAGTCGATTAATCCATAAAGACCTCTTAAAACAAACGAAAAGTAGCTTATACATTGAGAAAAGGCAAATTGTCATACTCTAAAATACCAATACATTTGATGGAATTTTTGACTTACCCCACATTAGAAATAATTCTGAAATAATGTAACTATAGCTGGATCAATTCAGAAAACATTATGAATATCATTCCTCTAGAAAACTCTTCTCAAATTTTTTGTAAACCATTGAAATAAAATTAATTGTAATTATTTTTTCATTAAATTTGGTAAGATAAACTTATCATTTACAAAGAGTAGTCTCTTTCTTTTTGTTATCCTGTTTTAAAATTACAATCCTTCTTGTACTACTTTAAACAAAAAATATGAAAAAAGTAACATACTCCATTCTACTTATTTTTTTGTTTTCAATTGTTTTAAATGCACAAAGCCAAGAAATTGAAAAAACTGATAAAACCATGGAAATCAAAGGTTTTATCATGCTAGACACTGGGTATGATTTTGGGAAGATGGATCCTAATTGGTATGATTCAATGCGTCCCACTAAAATTTTGGATAGTCAAGGCAATGAATTTAAACCACAAGGAAATTATTTTATGGGCGTTAGACAAACAGCCTTGAGTTTAAGAAACTATTTTGATACTGGAATCGGATTGCTTAAGACATTTATAGAATTTGATTTGGTAGGTTCTGGAAAAGATGTAGGAGCTACCACCTTTCATCTGAGGCATGCTTTTGCTGAATTAGGCAGATTTGGAGTTGGACAAACCAACAGTTTATTTTCTGACGTAGAAGTCTATCCCAATATGCTTGAATTTATGGGGCCAAATGCCATGTCAGCCTTTAGAAATATACAAATCCGCTATGTTCCAATTCAGAGTAATGGCCATAGATTTGCTGTTGCTCTCGAACGTCCTGGAGCTACAGCAGACCAAGGACAATACGGAGACGAATTCATATATGCTTCCGTATTAGAGCATGTTAATTTCAGGTTTACTTTGCCTGACTTTTCTACCGAATATCGCTACAGTGCTTCTTGGGGTTATGTAGAATTAGCCAGTATTCTCAGGAGCATCAAATGGGAAGATAATAACACTGACCAATTTAATCTATCTGGAAGTGCTATAGGCTGGGGTTTGAGTTTAAGTACCAGATTAAAATTAGCGAATAACATTATTTATCATGGGGCTTTTACAACAGGTGCTGGTATTCAGAACTATATGAACGATGCAGAAGCTGATATAGGCATAAAAAGACAATATGATAACACTCTGACACCAATTACAGGAGTTTCTATTCCATTGGTTGGAGCTGTTTCTTATTTTGATATTTACTGGAACAGGAAGTTCAGTTCAACCATCGGATATTCCATATTGAACAATAAAACCACTGAGGCTCAATTATCAACTGCTTACAAAACTGGGCAATATGCCAGTGTCAATTTATTGTATTCACCTGCAAAAAATTGCATAATGGGGCCTGAATTACAATGGGGAATGCGCCAAAACAACGACTTTGCCGGTGATCCTTATTTTAATCTTCCTGCTGCAAAGGGTAACAGCGGGACAGATCTGAAATTACAGTTTTCTTTCAGATATAGTTTCATGAATACTTTTTACAAAACCAATTGATCTGATCACTAAATTAAGTTTTTAAAAAGCAAAAAAGCCCCGAACTTATTATGTTTAAGGCTTTTAAAAAATAACTTACCAGATACAAATTGGTATGTGTAAATTCTAACTTTTAGTTTACCAATGTCGTTTCAATTCCGCTAGTAAGCCATAAAAATTTATCTTTATCTTCAGACTTTTCTATCTCACTTTTTAAAGACTTAGCCGATTGTTTAAAATGCCACCATCCTTCGTAATGTATTGGTATAACACTTTTTGGATTTAAAAGTTTAGCGGTTTTGATGGCTTCTTCCCCATTCATGGTCACTCTCAAATTCTTTTTCAAATAAGGAAATGCCCCAGCTCCGAGATGCAAAATAGCTATATCAACTTTTTTTCTTTTTTTAAGTTCATAAATACCTTCAAAAAGAACAGTATCACCCGAAATATAAATACAACCGTTTTTTTGCCCTTCCCATTCAATAGTAAAGCCAATTACCTTACCCATAACTTTATCTAATCGCTTTATATTAGTGTGCTGAGCTGGTATTGCAGTTATCTTTAATTGCGGGACTTTTTCAGTTCCTACACTATATTCCTCCCAATTATCAAGTCCAATCGTATTATCGTTTTTCAAACGCTTTACAGCATCTTTAGTCGAAAGTACAGTATTGACCGTCTTGATAAACGCTCGCCCTTTTTTATCTAAATTATCACTGTGATGGTCATGGCTTAATAACACTAAATCTACTTTACCAATCTCATCTTTTGATAAAGCGGGATCACAATATTTCTTGGAGAAAGCCAATGGTTTGCTGACGTATTGCGGTAAAAAACCATCTTTATTGTCTAAAGTTGGATCTGTCAATATTTTGAACCCATTGATGTTTATTAAAACACAAGCCGTGTCGATATGTGTAATGGTTACTTTCATTTTGCCTTATAATTTTATAGTTAATGATAATGCAAAATTGAACCCTATTTATGATTCCAGAATTGACTTTGGTCAAGAAATGCGTTTCCGAATACGGCTTAGCGTTTCAGGTACGACGCCAATATAAGAAGCAAGATATTTCAATGGTATTTGTTGAATGTATTTAGGGTGTTCCTGAAGCAGATTTTCGTATCTTTCTTGTGGAGATTTCGTTAAAAGATCCAATTCTCTTTTTACTTTTTTGGCCAACAGGAATTCAGTGGCAATTCTTCCGAGTTTTTTAGCATTTTCACATTCTTTATACAGCCTTTCAAGGCTTTCGTATGAAATGGAATATAGCTGACAATCTGTTATAGCTTGAATATAAATACTCGTTTGGGTTCTATTATAAAAGGAATCGTAGGCACAATAGAAGGAATTTTTGAAAGCAAAATCAAACGTAATTTCTTTGTCATTTGCAACCACATAATAACGCAATACACCAGTATCGATAAAGGATAGATAACTTTCTAATTGACCATTGAAAAGAATTATTTCATTAGCTGAAAACTTACGTGTTTTTATACAACTTAAAAACGCTGTCAAATCATTCTCCAAAAAGCCCAATTTTTCAAAATATGTAATTAATGTCTGCATTTATATTATTTATCAGCTGTATTACAATGGATTGTACCAAATGATTACTCTTAAGACTGTAACTTGATATTCTACTCTTAAATTCGAAGTAAATATAGTAGATTTTAACTATTCCTTATTTATGCGGTATTTGTATTCTATCTTGAACAATTGCACTATTTAAATATAAAAAATCTCAAAAAAAGATACTGACTAATCAGTCAATTGGAAATCAAATTACCGTTTTTAAAATGTTATAATTTTAAAATTTACTTAAGTTATTGATAATTTAATAATCATGAACACAAAATTGCTATAGATAACACGTAAAGAGAAAGTCAAATGATCTGGCACTTGTTTAAGAAGGACAATTTTAATTCCACTTTCAACCATAATAAAAAATGGTGTTTTAGCTCGTTTCTATAAAATAAAATTCGAACTTAAAGCATAAAAAAGATTAACAGTTACCTATTTTTGAAACTTAATCCTATTATTCAAAACCAAAATAAAGTTGCAAAAAGAGTGATTAGGAAAACTCCTTACTCATAGAAATAGATTTCATACATACAATGAAAATCTTCTAAAATAGGATTAAATAAAGATAACGAAAAGTCCATCTTTGACAATAAAATAATTAAAAAAAGTCCTATTGGTAACGCTTATCTGTTGTACACTTTTATCGCAACTGTAAAATATAAACCTCTTTATACTAACAATTTAAATACTATTTCTATAGTTTTCATTCTTTTAAATAATTAAGATTGACTAATCAGTCATATAAAAATTGAATTGATCTTAATTTGAACTATAGTATTTCTAAAGATCAATTTCAGTTGTATATGCCTTCAGGAACTTTTGCTTCTATATAACTCTTACATGTGCTTATTTAAAATTATATATTAATACTGAATCCAATTATCTAAGCTTAATAATAAAATCATTAAAAAGTTAGATTGACATAGTTCATTAGAAATCGAAAAAGATTTAATTCTTTCATTAAAAATCAATCAAAGTCAGAATTGAATAAAGAAACGATATACACATCAATAGTCTTGAAGCAATTTAAAAAAAAGAATTCATAACACTTACTTACTGTACAATTTTATTCATTGCTTTAATATATAAACCATTCTATATAAACAACTTATTATTAAACATTAGAACTACAATTTTAAAAAAATTCAAAGAGTGACTAATCAGTCATAATAAGATTAAAATAATAATTAATTAAATTAATAACATTTCTAGTTGCCTTATCTTTAATGAGTCTTGCTGTTTTACAACTGTTTTAGACAGTTATTTTTATATATAACGAATCAATAAACTGATGCAAAAAATTATACTGATTTTGATTATCTAAGCTTTAAAATAAAATAACAAAGAAATGATGCCATATGATTCTTTATAAATAAAAAGTATTTAGGTCTTGCGATGACAGTCATTAAAAATAGAAATAAATATAAAAAGTAAGTTCATCTTGCTTTATAAAACAATCAAAATGTGTCCCATTAACAACACTGAGTACTTGTGCATTTTTTTCTTTGCAAAAAGTATAACTTACTATATAATAATAATTTAAATGTATTTTATAGAATTATTTATTACTCAAATTCAAAGATTGACTAATCAGTCACTAAATAAATCTATACATTACAGAAGATTTATAAATCAATTCCAATCGCTGATTTTTCGGAAGTTCGTAATGCCCTACAAGAGTTGCAGACATTTTTTAAAATATGGAAATGATTAAACTTTTGATATAAATTAATACTCAATCTAGAAATTAAGACGACAAAATATAATTTAAAAAGGATGATTAAAACACCCTTTAGAAATAGAAAAAAATTCCAACTTTGTCATTAAATAATCATCCATTTTAGACAAAATTGAATTTAATTGAGTAACGATAAATTCGTCTTTAGACTTAAAGTAATTAAAAAGAGTGCCATATAGGCTACACTGGGTAATAAAGTAATTTAACAAATTACTTTATAATGTAATCAGTTAATTTATAATAGTTTAAATGATATATAGATAATTATTTATTTCAAGAAAACTTAAGATTCACTAATCAGTCATAAAGATATTGGATTAATCATTTATCACTTTCCATAACATTTCGAAAGATTCATGAATCAATTCCAATTGCTCATTCTTTCCTAAATTATTATCGATTAAATAATTATAAACGCCATCAATATGAGCTGTACATAAAGAAAAAATAAAATGAGCTGGCATTTGCTTTAGAAGAACAATATTAATTCCATTTTGAATTAAAATAAAAAGTGGGTGTTCTTGCTGCTTTAGAATAATTGGGGATACTTGTTTAAAATATGGAGAGTGATTAAACTGCTGCACATATTGATACTTAATCCGATTATCTAAGCTCCAAAATAGAGTCGTAAAAAAAAGTGATTGAAATGATTCTTTAGAAATAGAAAACGATTCCATTCTAGCTATTATAAAATCATCCATTTCTCCTAAAATGGAATTGTATAGAGTAACGATAAGTTCATCTTTCGACTTAAAGTAATTAAAAAGTGTCCCATTGGCTACACTGGCTTCCTGAGCAATTCTACTGGTTGCTGTACCATGAAAACCGTTATTTACGAACAGTTTAAGAGCTGTTTCTAGAATTATTTGTTTTTTATCCATTACTTTAAGATTGACTAATCAGTCACAAAAATAGATATAATTAAACAATAATCAAATAAGAATATAGTAGCGATAATTCTGAGACGTTTATAAAAGATCTATAATTGATTTCCTTTCCTTCTATTTACTAAATGCGATATAAAGTGGTTTAGCTTTGTTTTAAAGCTCTTTTAGAGATTCAGAACCCCATTTATATCAACTTATAAAAAAGGCCCTAAAAACGTCTAATTCATTATAATTCTACTAATCATGAATTACAATCTGAAATAAGAAACTAAACAAATTTAGTTTTTACTATCAATACCGATCCTAAATATCATAAATCAGGTAATCAAAAAAAAACTATAATCTGATTATCAAACTTAAAACTTTAAATATAAAACTGAACAAAATGAATACAATTTCGTCGTTTAATCGGATTTTAATGCAATACAGCAGATTTATTTTTTGTAGTAATAGCATTAATATATTTTTATAGTTATCTTAGTATTAAGCATTTGTAACTATTTTTTAATTAATTATTGAAGTAAAAAATAACTAAAAACCAATCAAAGATGAAAACCGAACAAATTACAACCAAAGAATCCGTTTACTTGATCTACGCCTATGTAAGCATTGCTTCATTTGTATTGATGGTAGTAAGCAAAATAACTGAAAATCTTGGAAAAGCCTTAGATTTTAATCCAATTGTATCAATAATAATTGTTTTAAACATGGTGGCATTTATATCCTTGTATTATTATAAAAAAAAGCATAACCACAAGTAAAACAAAACAACTTTTAAAATTCACTTTTATGTAAAAAAATTACATCAGTAAAGCAATCTATTCCGAACAAATAGACTATAATCCAAATTGAACTGTGTGAAAAAGCGGCTGAATAGAAATATTCACCGCTTTTCTTTTTATTATTAATGCTTTTTTAGATAACTGTTCGTTTGTAGTAATTGATATTCTGGAGAACATTCAAAAAAGTAGTTCAATAGATTGTAGGTGTCCTGAACCATAAATAACCAAAATTTTATCAGTTGGTTTCGTTTCGATTCTTTGAATGTTTCTAAAAATTTTTAAATTTCTATTAAACCAACGACCTGTCTCAAAATCTACACCAAAAAAATCATTATTTTTAGATTCATATTTAAATAAGCCAATCAAATAATTTCCAAGGGATTTTTTTATATTCACTTCATCGTTTATTTGAATTAATTCTGATAGTATTCCCTTTTGTTTAAACACTTGCTTCAGCGA
The DNA here is from genome assembly GCF_026870175.2 of Flavobacterium aestivum. Taxonomy (NCBI): domain Bacteria; kingdom Pseudomonadati; phylum Bacteroidota; class Flavobacteriia; order Flavobacteriales; family Flavobacteriaceae; genus Flavobacterium; species Flavobacterium aestivum. The sequence continues at coordinate 785,848 of NZ_CP113977.2, forward strand.
AAATTTTTTTTTAATATCAGGATCATTCACAAAAAAAGTTTCAAATTTCTTTGCTTCCAAACTATCTTTTCCGCTAATTATTGGCTCTATATTGCTGTTAAAATTCCCCCACTCATCTACACAGTATAACTTTTTAAGATGCAATCTTTTTGCCAATCTAAAACCTATTTGTTGATCTTCATCTCTTCCTAGTTGATAGTTGCCTTTTATATATTCATTATACAGCGAATCGATCTTTAATTGTTGTTCGGGTTGTCTTTCGATAACAATAATAGTGGGTTTAAATTGCTCTAACTTTTTAATTATATCGTTTATTTCTTTCTGATATTTTGTTTCAAAAACATCTATTTGATTTCCTTTTGCTATTTGCTGTACGTCCAAGTTCGGAAAAGTAAAGTGAAATGTCCCAAGGGTTAAAACATCCACTTTTTTGTTTTTTTGCGCATATGCCATAACTGACAAAATAAGCATGAATGCCGATAAAACAGTGTTTTTCATTTTTTCTATTTTTAAAATAAAGGACGAGTTAGACTTTCAAATGTTACACTCTTAAAAAAGATCACCAAAGTCTAGGCTTTTGCCGAGAGTGTAATTTTAAAAACAAAAGGTTATATAAAATCAACAAAAATTGAGCTTACTTTCCGATTTCAATAAATAGCAATGCTCGTTCTAAAACCTCGTCCTTTCCTTGCTGGATTCCCAAAATCGTAGGTTTGATCTCAATGTCTGGAATGATTCCGATTCTTTGTGTCTCTCTCCTATCGGGATAATAAACACCAATTCCTGAGTAAGCTGTATGGAATTCTTTAAAATCAAGTCCAAATACATTACCATCAGCACCAGCGGTCTGACTACCAATAATCGTTGTATTACCAGCAGTTTGAAAACACATTGCTGTCCATTCTGACTGACTTATAGAATCTTCATTAAGAAGCACAATCACCTTTCCTTTGTAATTATCCTTGTTTTCAGATCCGCAATTTCTTTCTTCAGTCCACACGTATCTTCCAGGATAATTCAAATAAGGAAAAGTATAAATAACAAATTTCTTTTCCTCTGAATTTAAAAAATTAGCAATGTCATTAAAGGTCCCATTTGGATAATTTCTCATATCAAATACAATTGCTTTTGTAGATCGTAATGCTTCAATCATATCTGGAACATCTTTAACTTTTATGACACCCATATTGACATAACCAATATTGCTATCAAGAAGTTTAAACTTTTCCTTCTTTTTCATGGCTCCCTTTTTAAACTCATTTCTATGAGAATCATGATAGTTATACCAGGTCATTGATTTTATTTCGTACTTACCATCCTTTAAAAACTCAACTTTAACTTGCTCTGAATCTGAACGTAAAATTGTTTCTACAACTTTATTTAAATATGAAGCTTCATTTGAAGCACAGACTAAATCTCTATTTTTTTCAATAAATTCTTTAATGGTTTTATCATTTATTTTAGTAATAACATCTCCGATTTTAATATTATCAGCCTGTGCCAAACTATCACCAACGATTTCAGTAACAACCATTTTATTGTCAATTATTTTACAATTAGCTGGAAAATACCTGGACTCTGGATTCCATTTTGTAGCCCCAAAAAAGTAACCATGACTGTCATTGATCTTCGTTGACATTTTCTTCAATGCTTGATAAAAGTCATTTTTATCTTTTGCTTCAACAGCAAGAGGAAGTATTTGTTCTAAAGTTTTATCCCATTTTTGATCCATCAGATATTTATACGGAAAATAATACTCTATTAAATTCCAATAGGCAAACAACATCAGAATTCTAGAACCTTTCGAATTATAATCAAGATCGAAATAGTTTTTTATATTCTTAAGACCATCAAATCCTGGCTCAAATTCTTCGGTACTTTGAAATCTATTGTTTTCAATAAATTTCAATTTCTTCGAAAGGTTTTTAGAAAACAATTTATCATTATTAATCCAAGATAAATCGAAGTTTTTATCAAAGAATTCAATGTCTTTTGGTGGAATGATTGGAGCTATTTGTTTTACTTCACCAAGGGAATCGATCCAATTTTCTATAACTAATGAAAATTCTTCTTTTGTTTGCGCTTGTTCAATTTTAGGTAAAACCTCAAAAAGCTGTTTGTCCCAATTAAAATCTCCATGCGCTACTTTTGGATGATAGTATTTTAAATAGCCCCACACTTTACAAGTGGCTACCAATTTTTGGGTTTCTGTAAATTTTGAATATCCAAATACCGTTTGAGAAAATACTATGAGGAAGAATAAGGTAATTTTTTTCATTTAGTTTATGAATGTGAATTGAATTCTTGAATAAGATTTTGAACGATCGTTTCTACAATAGCAATACTCTAACTGAACCATTAGATTACAAATCTCCGGTATCATTTCGGTAAAAAATTAATATATCTAAACAATCTAATTTTCAAAATTATTAAATAATTCTTACAAAAATATAGTCTTTTATTACCTCAAAACTCTTCTCAATTACCATAAAACATCTTGTAAGTACATGTGAGGGATAGCAGCTAGCTACCGAAGTAGCGCGTATAGCCCAACAGCATAAAGCAAAGGGGCCGACTCACAGATATGATGAGTTGGCCCCTTTGTTTTTATGGTGGCATGCCTAAATGATTTTAAATTTCTTTAGTCTAATTAAGATTCAAACTAGCCTTGAACATTCGAAGTTCTTCCCAACTGAATTTATCGCCGTACTTTTCTTTTAGAGGAGAAACGGATTCTTCTTTATAGCCAGCAAAAGCCTCGGTAAGTTCAGCTACCTTCTCTTTGGTCATGACTTCACTAATTGTAATAGTTTTAGATTGAATCAATTTGGTTAAATGTGACAAAATAGTTTCCTGGGTAAACTTTCTAATCTTAGCAATTTCGTTAACCGTTTTCTTCTCTAACCACAACTCATAGGTTTCCTGTACAGTAGATTTTTTAGGTTCATTCTTGGTTGTTTTCTTAGGTGCGTAACGTTCTGCGTCTTTTTCATCCTCAATCAACGTAATGTTCACTTTCTTGAAGTCTTCAATGACACGCTCTACCTTGGTTGTTTTATATTTTTTTATTTCTTCAGAGGTTAATTTTTCTTTAGAAATGGTTTCTCCTTTTACTAATACTGCAACCATTAATTTGGCTTTCATCAGCTGAAGAACTGCCTTAGTTTGCAGGTCGTCCAAAACCATTAACTCATCGTAAAATGCTTTGGCCTTTTTGAGTCGCTTAACTTCCTCCAATTTCCAGAGGATTTCATAAACCAACTGATCCATTGGCTCCATAAAATAATTGAAAGCGGCATTGATTCGGTCAGAAATATGAGAGAATTCCAATTGTTCGCTGTGGAACAATTTGTCTAACTGAACCAAAAACTTGGAAGATGGATCTAGTAATTGCCAAATGACTCCAGCTTGGTTTTGTGCCCAAGTGGCATGCTTGGATTTGGCTGAATTTTCGGCATCTTCGTTGTAGCTAAATTGGTGGTTGCGCCATTCTTGTGCCAACTCGTTCCAATTGAAACTGTTTTTCAGATAGTTGAGAATAAAATTTTTAGTCTCGCGTTTCAAAGCGTTAGCTAATGCTTCTTCAGTCGCTTTGTTTTCCGCATAATCCATTACATCCTGATCATTAGAAATACCATTCATTCGCAACGGAGAAAGCAAAACAAGGCCATTTAAGGAACGCAAACGTGATAATGCTACATATGCCTGTCCAGGAAGAAAAACTTGCGATACATCGAGCGCAGCTTTGTCAAAAGTCAAACCTTGACTTTTATGGACTGTAATAGCCCAAGCCAACTTGATTGGGTAATGCACAAAACTTCCCAAAACCTCTTCTTCTATTTCCTTGGTCATCTCGTTTACGGTGTATCGAATATTTTGCCATTCGTATTTGTCAACTTCGATCGTTTTGTCTTCATCCGGAAAATGCACCCAGATTTCTTTGCTGGTCATTGATTTTACAACTCCCATTTTTCCATTGAAATAATTTTTATCCAACGACAAATCGTTTTTGACAAACATAATCTGTGCTCCCACTTTCAGTTGCAAATTGGGATCGACAGGGTATATTTTTTCTGGAAAATCTCCAGTGATTTCGGGAAGAAAACTAGTTAGTTTTCCTTCAAGATCTTCTAGCGATTGTGCATTCATCACATCAGCTTTGGAATTGTGGGTTGTCAAAGTGATATATCCCTTGTTGGCTTTCAAGTCAAAATCTGGTTTTACAAATTCATTCAGCGTTTGTATATCACTTGGCGTAATCTCGTTGTTCCGTAGATTATTCAAAACAGAAATGAATCGGTCATCTGTTTGACGATAAATTTTAGACAGTTCAATGTACAACGGCGGATATTGCTGTATCACATGTGCGTGAAAAAAGAATTTTCCTCTGTAATACGTTCGTAAAGTACGCCATTCATCATCTCTGATGATTGGTGGTAATTGTAATAAATCTCCTATAAACAATACTTGAACACCTCCAAAAGGTGCGGCTTTCTTTCGAACCGTTTGCATCATGTAATCCATGGCATCCAATAAATCTGCACGTAACATACTGACTTCGTCAATAATAAGCAATTCCATATTGCGGATAACGGCTCTTTTTTGATTGTTCATTTTAAAATGCCTACGCAATGTGGCTTTAGTTTCAAACTTAGTTGTATCAGAAAACTGAGGAGCAGAATTATCTGGTATGAATCCTCCAAATGGCAACTGAAACATGGAATGGATAGTTACACCACCTGCATTCAACGCAGCAATTCCGGTTGGTGCCACCACAACCGTGTTCTTGTGCGTAGTCGCAATGATTTCTTTCAAAAGTGTAGTCTTACCTGTTCCCGCTTTACCAGTTAGAAAAACAGATTGATGGGTTTGATTGATAAAACGTAAGGCATAAGCAGCAGCTTCGGAAATAGATTGCATGGCGTATAAGTTTAAAAAACTAAAATATGAAAATAAAAAAAACCTTCAATCTCGTTCAAGATGAAGGTTTTAAATGTCAATATGAACAAAAAATTACTTTTTAACTTCTTCAGTTTTAGCTTGAGATTTGTATTTTTCGTTCAATAATTTTACGATCTCTTTTGTAATATCGTATTTATCTTCTGCATACAAAATAGACGCTGCATCACCAGTACCGTAGATATAAGCGTAACCCTTCTCTTTACCGTAATCTTTGATGAATTTTTTAACTCCTTTTACAAGAGAATCCATTTCTTTTCCACTTTCTTGTTGCAATTGCATTTGCAAACCTTGTTGAGCTTGAGCTAATTGTTGCTCTCTACGTTGCAATTCAGCACCATTTTTTTGAGCCCATTCTTGACCGTTTGCTTGTGCATTACGCTGAAAATTAGCAGCATCTTGTTTAAATCTATTGATTTCTGCTTCTAATTGTCTTCCTTTTTCGGCAGCTTGCCCTTTGTATTTTGCTTCTAGATCTTTAGTTTCAGTATACTCTTTCATCAAAACTGCTGTATCAACATAAGCCGTTTTCAACTCTTTCACTTCTGCTTTTTTATCACAAGAAACAAGTGATATTGAAATTGCGATAAATAATAATGCTTTCTTCATTTTAATGTATTTCAAATTTTTTTAGTATGGATGACAAAAATATAAAAAAATAGATAGCATTGATAAAAAGATTAAAAAATGCTACTATTTTGTTATAATAAATTTTAATTATTAAAAAATAAAAATTCTATCAAAAAAAGTTATTAAGACCTAATCAATAGGGTTGCTTTTAAGAAACAAATCAAAAAAATTGAATAATTTCCCTAGCAAAACCTAAATTAATGCATAAAAAACGCTTAAAATGCGTTTTAGATGTTTTTAAGGATATAAATATGCGATGAGTATTCAAAATTTTGCTTTGCTTTCCAATTTGACTGTAAACCGATAAAAAAAGCTTTAAAATAATTCATTTTACCTGTTTTGTATTTTTCTGATAGTAAACTCACATAAAAAGAATCAAATTTCATAGGCAGTACTTTTTCGAGCTTCATATTTTCTTTTGCAAAAAGCTTTTGGATTGCAGTTTTCGAGAAATGCCAAAAATGAATTGGCACATCATAAGCAGCCCAAAAATGTCCATAATGTTTTGCATCGAAAGACTTGAAATTAGGAACAGCTACAATCAAAGTTCCGTTTGGTTTGAGCAAACGTTTTAATTCTTTGATTTGTTCGTCTAAATTGGGAACGTGCTCCAAAACGTGCCACATAGAAATCACATCACACGAATGATCCTCTAATTCAGAAGTTTTTTCTACAAATGAAACACCCTTACTTTTTGCAATAGCTTTCGCTTTATCACTAGGCTCTACACCAATTGTTTTCCATCCGTCATTTTGAGCCACGGTCAAAAAATCGCCAGTTCCAGCACCAATATCCAAAATCAACCCCTTAGAAGGTTGATAAGAATTAATTAAATTCAATTTATTTTTAAGAGCTATATTTTTCACAAAATGATATGCTTTTTCAAACAAAGATCTTTTTGAATCAGTATGCGAAATATAATCAGCACTTTCGTAATATTTACCTAATACATCTAAACTTGGTTGTGGATGTGTGATTAACATATCTAATGCTTCATCTTGATACAAATCGAAAGTTTCTTGAGAAACCGAATAATCTTTTACTTTTAGAAAATGCTTTTTGTGTGTAATGTCCATTTTTGTTTTTAAATAAATAATTTCAGCCTTTTTTGAATAAAAGCTGAAAACAAATTCTTTTTTAATTAATTCTATTAGCAGCAATTGTTTTGCTACTCTACTCCCTTTCCCATCTTATTTTAACCGCACAAATTTTATCGTTTTCAATTCTGATATTTTCATGCACTAAAAAACCATTTTTGGTATAAAACTCTAATGGTGACAAATAAGACTCTTTATTTTGTTTTAAATCATTTTGATGATCAATAACCCAACCATTCAAAATCAATTTATTTTTCTTTAATTCATTCAGTAAAAAATTTCCAAATCCTTTTCCTTGTATTTCTGAATCAATGATTATTCCGAACCAATCTTCTTCCTCACGAAAAAAAGTAAAAGCCCAACCTAGAATTTGGCTTTGATCGTCAACTAATAAATAATGCGCTGCATTTGAAAGTCCCTCTAGATAATTATCAAATTCTGATAATTTGGAATATCCAATTTTTTCGGGATATTCAGCATTCCAAAGTTCAAACAGCGATTGCTTTTGATTCAAATTTAAAACCGTTGTTTGAAGGATTTTCATTTTAAAAAATATTGTATTTCCGTTTTATCAACAAATACAAGGGTTAAGACCGTAGTTTCACGTGGAACATTTTAATTTTAGAATTCAGACTTCTGAACTTAGATTAAAAGAATTCAAAAACTATGAAATTCTAAACTCCTCTTATCTTCCCATATAAATCAAAAGTACCGAAATATCACTTGGTGAAACACCACTTATTCTTGAAGCTTGAGAAATGGTTATTGGGCGAATTTTATTCAATTTTTGTTTTGCTTCAATCGACATTGATTTGATTTTACTATAATCGAAATTTTCTGGAATTTTTACATCTTCCAGTCTTGTCAATTTATCGGCATTATTTCTTTCCTTTTCAATGTAGCCTGAATATTTCACTTGGATTTCCGCTTGCTCTAAAATTTCCTGATCAAGATTATTTTCTGCAGCGTATTCTGCGACCTTCTCAAATTTCATCATATCATCCAAATCAATTTGTGGTCTTGAGAAAACTTTAAACATTTTATCTCCCTGACTAATCAATGCAGTATCTTTCGCTTCTAAAATAGGATTAGCCTCCGCAACAGTAACACTTGTCTCCTTGAAGAAATTTACCATTTTTTCGGATTCACTTAATTTACGCTCCATACGACGCAAACGTGCTTCAGATGCTAAACCAATTTCATACGAAAGTGGCGTTAATCTAAAATCGGCATTATCTTGTCGCAACAAAGTTCTGTATTCTGCACGAGAAGTAAACATACGATATGGTTCTTCTGTTCCCTTCGTAATCAAGTCATCAATTAAAACTCCAATATAAGCTTCGTCTCTTTTTAAAATTAACGGAGCTTCTTCATGCGCTTTAAGATGCGCGTTGATTCCCGCCATCAAACCTTGAGCAGCTGCTTCTTCATATCCGGTTGTTCCGTTTATTTGTCCAGCGAAATACAAACCTTCAACTAGCTTTGTTTCCAAAGTATGTTTCAATTGCGTTGGTGGAAAATAATCATATTCGATTGCATAACCCGGGCGGAAGAATTTCACATTTTCAAAACCTGCAACTGAACGCAAAGCTTTAAATTGAATATCCTCTGGCAAAGATGTAGAAAAACCATTTACGTAAACCTCACAAGTATTCCACCCTTCTGGCTCTACAAATAATTGATGACGCTCTTTATCAGCAAATCGATTTATCTTATCTTCAATAGAAGGGCAATATCTCGGGCCCAAACTTTTTATTCTTCCGTTAAACATTGGAGAACGATCAAAACCTTCTCTCAAAATATTATGCACTTCCAAGGAAGTGTACGTCATGTGACAAGATTTTTGAACAGCCAATGGTTTGGTCAAATCCGAATACGAAAATTTATCTGGTCTCGCATCTCCTTTTTCCTCATTCATTTTCGAATAGTCCAAAGATCTCCCATCGACTCTTGGAGGTGTTCCAGTTTTCATTCGTCCAGCTTCGAAACCTACATGAATCAAATCTTCTGTAATTCCATACGCAGCACTCTCGCCTGCTCTTCCTCCTCCAAATTGTTTTTCACCAATATGAATCAAACCATTCAAAAAAGTTCCGTTTGTCAAGACAACCGATTTTGATCGAATTTCAACTCCCAACGAAGTTTTGATTCCTTTTATCTTTCCGTTTTCAATTATCAATCCTTTAACCATTTCTTGGTAAAAATCAAGATTTGGAGTTCCCTCCAACATCATTCTCCATTCCTCAGCAAATCGCATACGATCACTTTGAACCCTCGGAGACCACATTGCTGGACCTTTTGATTTATTCAACATCTTGAATTGAATTGCCGTACGATCCGAAACGATTCCAGAGTATCCTCCGAGCGCATCAATCTCACGAACAATTTGTCCTTTGGCAATTCCGCCCATTGCGGGGTTGCAAGACATTTGTGCAATGTTTTGCAAACTCATAGTCACCAGCAAAGTTTTAGAACCCAAATTTGCCGCCGCAGCCGCAGCCTCAGATCCAGCGTGACCAGCACCCACTACAATTACATCATACTCTTCTAAAAACATTCTCTTATAAATTAATCCTCCTAAAAGGAATTATGAAATCTTGAAATAATGTTCCACGTGAAACAAATCAAAACAAAAACTCAAAATATGTTCCACGTGAAACTTTTAACCTGACAAAATTAAAAATGTTCCACGTGAAACACATTAAAAAAAATATAAAATTTTTATAATGTTTCACGTGGAACGTATTATTTTTTTATATAATTTTGAAAGATTTATAGCTACTGTTCCACGTGAAACATAGCTAATTTTTCATCTTCTTTATTACGCATTACAGCTTCATCAGCTTCTGATTTGTCTTTATAACCACAATAATGTAAAACTCCGTGAACTAAAACACGCTTCAGTTCATTATCAAAAGTGGTATTAAAATCTACAGAGTTATCTAATACTCTTTCTACAGAAACGAAAATATCTCCGCTAATTTCATTGCCCATAGTGTAATCAAAACTGATAACATCAGTAAGCGTATCATGATCTAAGTATTCTACATTTATTTTATGAAGATATTCATCATCACAAAATATATAATTAATTTCTCCTTCTGTCTTGTTTTCCGAAACTATTACCGCACTTAACCAAGTAGCAACTGCTTCTTCGTTCTCTAAAGTAAAATCGGATTCGTAATTAAAATTGATCATTTGTTATTGAAATATACTTGAACTTTATGATTAAAATTGGAGCGCAAAGGTAGCGATTGTCTATTTAATATTTCTATGCTGTTTAAATAATCTGAAAGCACCTTTGGCAATGGACTCGCTTGGCTAGAAAAATTCTTAGTATTCGTCTCAGACTGACGTTTTGGATCTTCACCTTGCAAACGAATTGCAGTATCTAACTTTAAAAGCTCTTGTTTTATATTGTTTATTTTTTGAACTGTTTCGTTTGTAAAACCTCTATTTAAAAGTTGTTTTTCTAATTGCTTCATCTGCTCCATGGCATTCTGCCCATTATTACCCAACCCTTTTTTATTTAACTCTTCCTGTAGAGCTTCACGTAATTGTTTTTGTTCTTTGTAAATATCCATTGTTGCTTTAGCATCTCCTTCACCATCTCCGTTTTCTCCACCATCATTTCCTTTCTCTTTTCCAGATTGAGAACCCTTTCCTTTAGTACTGTCTCCAGGTTTCTTCCCTTCTCCATCCTTCTTACCCTTCTCCATTTCTTTCTTCATCTTGTCTCCAAGTTCACCTTGTTTCTTTATAATATCAGGTAATTGCATACCTGATCCTTTCCCTGGTTTAGGCTTTCCACTGCTACTTCCTGACATTTGCATCTGCATACTATTCAGAGAATCGCTTAACAAATCAGCCAATTTATTAGCAGAAGATAACGCATATTGCTGTTGAGATATTCCTCTTTGTAACTGCGAATCGGATAAACTTTCAAGAGATTTATCAATATTGTACTGAACATTTGCTACCTCTTTTGTAACGGCATCAGCTATTTTTGGTTGACGTAAGGATAGAGCAAATAGACTATCATCTACATGTTTGAACTCCGTTTTTAAGTTTTGCTGATTTCTAATATACTTATTGAAAGATGGTGATCCTGGCTTAATAGTTTTAAATTGGTTCATAACATCTTCTTGAGAGAAAGAATACGTTAGCAAATTATCCAATATTTGACGTAACATTTTAACATCTTCTTCTATCTGATCTTTGTTAGATTCTTCCATTGCCATCTCCATTGCTTTAGACATTTCCTTCATCTTTTTAGAAGCATTTTTTTGATTTGGCTTGGCCTTAGATTTATTGTTATTTTGCAAATCAGAAGTTGCTTTCTTTAAATCTTCTTTGATGCTTTTTTCTTTTTCAGCATCATTTGGAATATCCATCGGAGATTTTAATTCGTTATTATCTTTCTCTAATTTGTCAAGTTCATCTTTAATTTTATCAAACTCTGAGTTAAGTTTTTCTTGTTCTTGAGCAGAATTTTCTTTTTCATTCTCTGATAACTTATCCTCCTTTTGAGATAGTTTATCTAATTTATCAGCTACTTGTTCAGCCTTTTTCTCTACATAATAGCGCTTAGTCAATTCAACCAATTGAGCTAAATTTTTATTTTGGCTTTTACTTGCTTCCTTAAATTTATCTAACTTTTCAGTAAAATCTTCGTCATTGATTTTATTGTTTAATTCATTAAGCTCATCAAGCAACTTCTTATTTTTGTCAAGTTCCTTTTCTGTATTCTCTAATCTTTTTTGCAATAATTCTTTGGTTTCATCCTTTTGTTGAGGATTAGATTTATCCAAATTATTCTTCATTTTATTAGCAAACTCCTTCATCATATCATTTTGTTGCTTTTGCTGTTTGATGAAATCATTAACTTTTTGACGATCTTTAAAGTCTAAAGATGACTTTTCTTTACTTGTATTCTGAAGTTTTTCTATTTCAGAAAACTGTTTGTCTTGCTTAGATAATGTTTTTTGCAAACTATTGATATCATTCTTTTGCTCCTGGAAAGATTGATTTTGCTTTTCCTCATCAGAAAGTACACGATTAGTAAACACAGAGGAACGTGAACTTTTGAAATGATGAATAGCATCATTATCAAAAACCTCAAAGTAAAATTCATAATTTAAACCTTTAACAATATCAAGGTTACTTGGAAAATCAAAAACAAATTGATCAAAAACATCCTTCTTAACTGCAATTGTTCCACGTTTGGCATTGAGTGGTTTTCCGCTTTCATAATACACAATCTGCAACTTAGATAAACCATAATCATCTGATAATTGTCCAACAAAATAAGAGTTTCCAACCCTTAAACTATCGGGTGCTTTGGTAACATTGATGCTCGGAAATTGATCTTTGACAATATTAAGCTGATAATCCAGCTTTTCAAAGTTTTTTACTTCAGAATTAGATGTAATAATTTGATATTCTGTATTTTGACTAATATTTTTTGAGAAAATGAATGTATTATCTGTTTTAGAAAATGGAAACGAATGAATACCATCTTTCCAAACTACATTTTGAGTATAATTGGTATTCATAACCCAAATAACCTGAGTTCCTTCAGGAATAATTGCATTCCCAGTTCCCTTAATAACAGTGTTTTTAAGATTTAAATAAGAAGGGTAAACAAACTTCATTTCGAAGTTAGCAATAGTAGGAACAGCTATTACTTTCAATTCATAATTAGAAGATTCAACCCCATTGGCTTCTAGGTGAAAATCAACATTAGATGATGGCTTAACTATTTTAAATTGAAATTCACCTGGGCGAATAGTTTCTAAAAAATAACTCTCATCACCAATGAAAATCATCACATTTTCAGGAACAATTGAACCCTCAGATTTAATGTGTAATACAAAATCCTTTCCTTGTTCCGTAACCAAACTGTTATTTAAAACAACAAATTTAAAAGGTGCCGGTGGTGTAAAAGTCGCATTGAAATGTACTACTCTATTCAAACTTTGAGAAATGATAGTACTGTTACCAGATATAAAAAAGAACAATAAAAATAGAATTGGGAGAATCGCTAATGGCAAAAACTTCTTGTTTTTATTGAAATCAATTGCTTTACCAAATGGAATTGGATGAAGAGCATTAGCCTTTTGTTCAATAGAAGCCAATAATAATTCTGAATTATAAGCAGAAGTATCTGAATTAGAAAGTTGAAGATAATTAGTTAAAGTATCATTAACCTCAGAAAAATGATTTCCAATAATAAAAGAGGCTTGCTTATAATCAATCCCCTTTTGAAATTTAAAAATTTTAAATACAGGAAATAATATAAAACGAAGCAATAAAAAAGCTTCAACTGTGATAAAAAACCAAAACAAGAAAGATCTTCCCTGTGGTTTTAACCAAAGAAAATACTCAATGAAAAGTGTAAACAAAAAATAAATTAGCCCTAAACCAACAAAGAATATTATACCACGAATAAGCTCATTGGTATAATACTTCTTGATAAAGGCTTCTAATTTTTGATGTATAGAATTTGATTTTTCCAAAATTACTCTATTGATTTAATAACCTATAAAAGTAATAATTTTAATGACTATTAAAATGCAAAAAAAACATAATATTCTACATACCAATATTCCACAATTAGGCATAACCTATGGACTATTTGAAAATTGTATATTTGCAAAAAAATTAAGCAATGTCTAAACCAGTTCGCGTGCGTTTTGCACCAAGTCCAACAGGACCATTACATATTGGCGGAGTACGTACCGCCTTATTCAATTACCTATTTGCAAAAAAACATGGTGGTACTTTTTATTTAAGAATAGAAGATACAGATCAAACTAGATTTGTTCCAGGTGCAGAAGAATATATCATGGAGGCACTGGAATGGTTAGGTATAGCACCTGAAGAAACAGTTGGAAAAAATGAAAAATTTGGTCCATACAGACAAAGTGAAAGAAAGCATTTGTACAAACAATATGCTGATTTATTGATTGAATCAGGTAATGCTTATTATGCTTTTGATACTGCAGAATCTTTAGATACTCATAGAAAACAACATGAAGCTGAAGGAAAAACATTTATATACAATCATCATAATAGAGAAAAACTAGATACCTCATTAGTTATTTCTAAAGAAGAAACTGAGAAAAGAATCGCAAATAACGAAGATTATGTTATTCGTTTTAAAACACCGGTAGACGAAACTTTACATTTACAAGATATCATTCGTGGTGAAGTACAGTTTCAAACCAGACTATTAGATGATAAAGTACTGTTTAAAAGTGATGGAATGCCAACTTATCATTTAGCAAACATTGTTGATGATCATTTAATGGAAACTACCCATGTAATTCGTGGAGAAGAATGGTTACCATCTATGCCATTACACGTTATGTTGTATAGAGCTTTTGGTTGGGATGCACCAGAATTTGCCCATTTACCATTAATATTAAAACCTATTGGTAACGGTAAATTATCAAAAAGAGATGGAGATAAAATGGGATTTCCAGTATTCCCATTAGAATGGAAAACAGAAGAAGGTATTTCATCTGGCTATAGAGAGAAAGGATTCTTCCCAGAAACCGTAGTCAACTTTTTAGCATTATTGGGTTGGAATGATGGAACTGAAAAAGAATTATTCTCATTGGATGAACTAACTGCAGCTTTTGATTTAAAAAGAGTTCATAAAGCAGGAGCTAAATTTGATCCTAAGAAAAATGAATGGTTCAATAAACAATATTTAATGATGCAAGATGATAGTGTTTTGTCAAAAGCCTTTACTCCTGCTCTAGTTGAAAAAGGTGTTGATATTTCAAAATTTGACTTAAACAGAATTGTTTCCTTAATCAAAAAAGATGCTCATTTTATCTCTGAGTTTTGGGATTTGACTAGTTTCTTCTTTGTAGCTCCAACTACTTATGATGAAAAAGCATCTAAGAATTGGAAAGAAGAAACTCCAGCTTTAATGCAAGAATTAATTTCTGTTGTTGAAGAAATAACCGATTTTAACTCAATGAATATTGAAACTATTGTAAAAGATTGGATGACCAAAAACGAAATTGGAATGGGGAAAGTAATGCAACCATTCCGTTTGAGTTTGGTTGGAGCGCTCAAAGGCCCTCACCTATTCGATATTGTTGAAGTCATAGGAAAAGACGAAACGATTACTAGGTTACAAAAAGCAATCGCAACTTTATAAAAGCAAAAAGCTCCCAAATTGGGAGCTTTTTTTTTGTAACTTTAAAACTTATCTTACGTCAAACATACACAAACTTAAAAACTAAAACTATGAACATTGCACTAATTTTTATAATAATCATTGGGTTATTTATATTCCTGTCTTCTTTTTTTACCGTCAAACAACAAACTAGTATCATCATAGAACGTTTTGGAAAATTCCATAGCATAAGGCATTCCGGTTTACAACTAAAAATTCCGATGATTGATCGAATTGCTGGACGAGTGAATCTCAAAATTCAACAGTTAGATGTCATCATCGAAACCAAAACCAAAGACAATGTATTTGTTAAACTAAAAGTTTCTGTACAATTTATGGTAATCAAAGAAACAGTTTATGATGCCTTTTATAAATTAGAATATCCACACGATCAAATCACTTCTTATGTATTTGATGTAGTGAGAGCTGAAGTTCCAAAACTAAAATTAGACGATGTTTTCGAAAGAAAAGATGATATAGCTATAGCTGTAAAAAGAGAATTGAATGAAGCAATGACTACTTATGGATATACTATTATCAACACTTTAGTAACCGATATTGATCCAGATATCCAGGTAAAAAATGCCATGAATAGAATCAATGCAGCAGATAGAGAAAAAACTGTAGCAGAATTTGAAGCTGAAGCATCTAGAATTAGAATCGTTGCTAAAGCTAAAGCTGAAGCAGAAAGCAAACGTTTACAAGGTCAAGGTATAGCTGATCAGCGTCGTGAAATTGCAAGAGGTTTGGTAGAAAGTGTAGATGTTTTGAACAAAGTGGGTATCAATTCACAAGAAGCTTCAGCATTAATAGTAGTTACACAACATTATGATACTCTACAAGCTATAGGCTCTGATGCTAACTCAAACTTAATTTTATTACCAAATTCTCCACAAGCCGGAAGTGATATGCTAAATAATATGGTGGCTTCCTTCTCAGCATCGAATCAAATAGGTGAAATGATGAAAAGAAATAAACCTAAAATGAAATCTAAAGCTGAGGAACACAAAACCTTACCTCCATCATCTCATAAACTAGAATTACCTGATTCAGAATCACCAAAATCAGAAGAATAATATATAACATATATACCATAAAAAAAGAGGCTTAATCGCCTCTTTTTTTATTTATGAAATAACTAATTATATAGGGAACTATAGATTTTAAAATAGATACAAACGAATTAGAAAGTAGATTTTTATAAGAATCAAAGAAACCTTGTACAATATTTTCCGGTGTAATTGAATCTTTTGTCTTTTGAATACTTAAAACTAGTTTTTGATAACTGATCTGTTTTTCTAATTTTAAAATTTCTAAATCACGATCTATTTCTGCATAAGATGAATATTTTTTGATTTCCATAATTACTCGTTAAAAAAGATTTCTGAAAATTTTTCTAAAATTGGTCCTTCAATCACTTTTTCTTTTACTAAAAATAAAAGACCTGTTGTGAGTAAATATATACCAGCTACTATAAGAAAACCTATGGCGTAACTACCAAAATAAGAACCAATTGCCAAAGCAGCTGCTATAGAACCAAATAATAAAACCATACTAAAACACAATAAAATTAAAGCAAACTTTAAAATCATAGTGGTAGATTTCATCGCTACTTTAAAACCCCATAATTTATAATATGAAGCACTACTCTCAAAATAAGCTTGAGCTTGGTCTTGAATCTTATCTGAATTCTCTTTTATCTCTACAAATGACATAGATGCTATATTTTATTTCTGAAATTTAGCATTTTTTAATTTAAGATCGGCTAATTTATTTTCTAAAAAGGAAATAACATCTTCAGTTTTATGACTTAAAGAAGAAACTATATTTTCATAATTCCCATCAATATCATCTTTGGCTGTCACAATTTTGCCTTTAATACTTTCTGAAACTTCATGTAATTTATCTTGAAGATTGTGTTTGGCATCGTCAAAACCATCTTTTATTTTTTCTCTAGTTTTAGATCCTTTATCAGGTGCAAACAAAATTCCTATTCCAGCACCAATCGCTGCACCAACTAAAATGGCTACTATTGTATTTCCAGTATTATTTGACATATCAATTAAATTTTAAAGGTTATTACTATAAAAATACGGATTTATTAACAAACATGTGTTAACAAGCAGTTAAAGTATAAAATTACAGAATAAAAACTAAAATAAAGATCATAGTTTAATCATAAATATAAAATCATATCTAATATCCAAATAAATAAAAAAATGCTTTAAAAAAGAGATATAGAAGTCACTTTTAATCTAAAAAATCAATTAAAATTAAAAACTGAATAGTTAATTATAATAATAAAGTATATTTATTAAATAATTAAAATAAATAGATAAAGTAAATATTTCTAGTAAAATATAGTTTTATCTCAAAAAAAGAGAATTTTGATCAATTTTTAATTGAAAATATCAATTTTTAAGTCAAAACTTAAAATTAGCACTTTTAATAAACTAAAAACTAAAAAACATATAAATACTATCCTAAAAATAAAAAATAGCTTAAAATTGATTTATGAAAGCTGTTTTTAATAAAAATAAATTATTAATTTTATATTTATAATCAATAATTTATATAATAAAAAAAGCGCCTAAAAAAAGCGCTTTTGATTGATAAAATCTATATTAAAGTTCTATAAAGAATTTAGAACTTCTAATACTTTCTCATTTTTTTCTAAACTTCTTAAATCTGAAATTTGAGATTCAAAAATTGAAAAGTTAGGTAAATCTTTTTTGATATTTAATAATACAAAAATACGGACCGTTGCCAATTGACTTTTTAACGACATTGTATATAATTTATGTATTACTTCCTGATCGATATCATTAGCAGCTACTTTATCAGAAAAATGCAAAATCAAATTAGCAAATAATAAAGAGTTATTGTCATTCTTAACATTCTTAACAAGTGTTTGACAAAGTAGACTAAAATTATCAATAGATTTTATGTTATCAACAATAGAATTCAAAAGAATTTGAGCATTATTATCATCCTTTTCTTTTACGTATTTATTGATCTCTTTTTGAGTATTCATCAAAAGATTAGCCTCTTTTTTGTCTTTCTCTTCCCAAGCATCTTTAAGCCCAACAGTTTTGTTAAATACTAATTTTGAACTAGTTGTATCCTTATCAACAACAAAATAACCTAAACGTTGAAACTGAAAATGATCTCCAATTTTAGACTCAGATAAGCTTGGTTCTACAAAACCTTTTACTATTGTTAAAGAAGATTTGTTCATAAACTCCAAGAAACTTTTCTCTTTATGACTGTCTGGTGCTTCATCAGTAAACAAGCGATCATACAAACGAACTTCGGCTTCAACAGCTGTTTTTACAGCAACCCAATGCAAGGTTCCAGCTACTTTTCTTTGACTGGCTTCACTTCCACTTCCACTTCTTGAATCTTCATCATACGTTACTTGAATTTCGGTAATAACACCATTAGCATCTTTAGTAACACTCTCTCCTTTAATGATATATCCATTTTTAAGACGCACTTCATTTCCTATACTTAATCGGAAAAACTTAGCAGGAGCCACTTCAAGGAAATCGTCTCTTTCTATATATAATTCACGGGAAAAAGGTACTTTTCTATAACCTGCTGATTCATCTTCTTGGTTATTTTCGGCTTCAAGCCACTCCTCTGCTCCTTCAGGATAATTGGTAATTACCACTTTTACGGGATCTAAAACAGCCATAACTCTTGGAGCAGTTTTGTTTAAATCTTCACGCAAACAGAAATCTAAAAGCGAAATATCTATAATATTTTCACGCTTTGCAACCCCTATAACTTCACAAAACTTACGAATAGCAGCTGCAGTATAACCTCTTCTTCTTAATCCGGAAATAGTAGGCATTCTAGGATCATCCCATCCATTTACTATATTTTCCTGAACCAATTGCAAGAGTTTTCGTTTACTCATAACAGTATAGTTCAAGTTCAAACGAGCAAACTCATATTGATTTGGACGCACTTGATTTTCATCATAAATTTGATCCAAAAACCAATTGTATAATTCACGGTGCATCACAAATTCTAGTGTACAGATAGAATGCGAAATATGTTCTACATAATCACTTTCACCATGCGCATAATCATACATCGGGTAGATATTCCAATCATTTCCAGTACGATGATGATGACGATGTAAAATTCTGTACATCAATGGATCGCGCATCAACATATTAGTAGATGCCATATCAATTTTGGCACGTAAAACATGACTTCCTTCTGGAAAATCACCATTTTTCATTCCCTCAAAAAGAGTTAAATTTTCTTCAATAGAACGATTTCTGTAAGGACCATCAACACCAGGTTGTGTTGGAGTTCCTTTTTGAATTGCCATTTCTTCAGAAGATTGACTATCAACATAAGCTTTACCTTTTTTGATCATAGTAACAGCCCATTCGTACAATTGTTGAAAATAATCAGATGAATACAATTCTTCTGACCAATTGAAACCCAACCATTTTAAATCTTCCTTGATAGCATCTACATATTCCTGCTCTTCTTTGGCCGGATTAGTATCATCAAAACGCAAATTTACTGGCGCATTGTATTTTAAACCTAAACCAAAATTAAGACAAATCGATTTGGCATGACCAATGTGTAAATATCCATTTGGTTCTGGTGGAAAACGAAAGCGTAATTTATCCTGTGGAAAACCGTTTGTTAAACTGTCTTCTATAATTTGTTCTATAAAATGAAGTGATTTCTCTTCTGATGCCATCTTTAAATAATTTTAGCAAAGATAAAAAATAGATGACAGATAATGGTCAATTGAGATAATAGACTTTTAAGAAAAAACAGTTATCAATTTTTAATACATTTGTACAAATGCTTTATTTTTTGAAATAAAAAAAGCTTATTTACAGATATAGAAATCAACTAAATAGACTTTTTTAACTAAAAAAATAATCAAAAATCAATACGATTTTAAACAAGAATTAATTACTGAAAACAAAGAAATGGGAACAATAAAATTAAAAAATATCAGAACGTATTCTTACCACGGTTGCTTAATAGAAGAAGGTAAAATTGGATCTGATTATAGTGTAGATTTAGAAATAAGAGCCAATTTGAAACAATCTGCCGAGTCAGATAACCTTAAGGATACTGTAGATTATGTTCATTTAAATAAAATTGTGGTAGAAGAAATGGCTATTCGATCCAATTTATTAGAACATGTTACCAAAAGAATCATAGTTAGGGCCTTAAATGAGATAGAAGCTATATCAAAAATAAAAGTAGCGGTCTCAAAGCTAAATCCTCCTATAGGTGGTGACGTTGAATTAGTTAGCGTAGAAATGGAAGAAGAGCGTTATTACAAATTGTAAGAATTAAAAGAAAAATTCAAAAAAAACTAGATTATACTTTTGAACTTTGAAAATTTAAACTACTTTTGCAATCCGTTCAACGATGGCGTCGTGGCCGAGCGGCTAGGCTGGGCTCTGCAAAAGCTCCTACTCCGGTTCGAATCCGGACGATGCCTCAAAACCTCTAAAGCAATTTAGAGGTTTTTTTTATGACTTATTTTTAGAAAAAATAATGTAAAATTTATGTTCGAATCCGGACTATTCTTCTAGAACTTCTAAAGCAATTTAGAGTTTTTTTTTATGACTTATTTTTAGAAAAAATAATATAAAATTTATGTTCGAATCCGAACAATACTTCTAAAACTTCTAAAGCAATTTAGAGGTTTTTTTATGTCTTATTTTTAGAAAAAATAATGTAAAATTTATGTTCGAATCCGGACTATTCTTCTAGAACTTCTAAAGCAATTTAGAGATTTATTACTTCATTATAAAATAGTTACAAAATAATCATACCAAGATAAATACAGTAATTATATTTTACAAAAGAATAACAATTATATAATTTTTAGCAAACTGGGACAATTTAAACCAAAACTATTTTTGCCAAAAACTGATATAAATGAAAACAAAATTACTATTATCACTATTCGGAACTGGCTTATTAAATCTAGGAATTAGCTCCGTTCAAGCTCAAATTACGGTTGGCAATCATTATGAAAATGTAAATTCTGCTGCTATTGGAACCTTCCAAAATATAGCTTTCCGAGAAGGAGGATTTTCTAGTTTAGCATATATTCCTAATACTAATGGAACAGAATTTTGGACAGTTAGCGATAGAGGTGTCAATGTAGATGCTGCTAATGCAAATGCTACAGCTACTCCATCAATAAAATATCATACTTGCAAACCTACTTATGATAAAATATATGCGTTTGCAAATTATGCTCCTAAAATACACCGTATAAAAATTGAAGGAAATGAAATTAAAATTTTAAAAAGTATAACTATAAAAAGACCAAACGGGACTGATGCAACAGGAATTATAAATCCTACTGGATTTGGAAGTACAGAAACCGAAGTAGCTTCAACTAACATAGTTACCGATTGTGCCAATTTTGATGCGAATACAGCCCAAAAAGACATTTGGGGAATCGATTCTGAAGGTATAGATGTTGATAAAGATGGTAATTTTTGGATTTGCGAAGAAGGTGGCCCTACTATATGGAAAGTAAACCCTAATGGTGTTGTTTTAAAACGTTATACACCTTACACTCAAAATCAACAACCCGAAGACGTAAGCATTGATGCTTGCTTTTCTTTTAGAAGAAACAATCGCGGTTTTGAAGGAATTACTGTCGCTCCTAATGGCAAAATATATGCTATCATACAAAGTCCATTGTATTATAAAGCAGTTTCTGGAGTTGCAGGATCTGGAACCCTAGCAAGTTCACAAATACACCGTATTTTAGAAATAGATCCAACTACAAACACAACAGCTATGTATGCTTATGTAAATGACGGAACTATTGGAACTATTAAACCAAAAGATATAAAAATAGGAGATCTAAGAGCTATAAACAACACTTCCTTTTTAGTAGTAGAACAAGCAGCAGGAACGGCTCCAGACGATATTAAAAGAATGTACACTTTTGATATTACAAACGCTACTAAAGTACAAAGTGGTGTGGCTTACAATGGCAAAACATTAGAAGAATTGAATACCCCAGCAGCATTAACAACTAATAATATTGTTCCGGTAACCAAAACATTATTATTTGATATGTATGCAAAAGGATGGCCTGTGGCATTAGATAAAGCAGAAGGAATTGCAATTATTGATAAAAACACAATTGCTGTTAGTAATGATAATGATTACGGGCAAGTCTCTCCTAATCAAGATGGAATTGCAACTGCAACCACAATTAAAAGCAGTATTTATTTATTTAACCTAGCAGGTACTGATGCATTAATAAATTATGTACCAAACTCAAATGTGGTATTAAATACAAATGAAAACAAAGTAAAAAATACCAACATAGTTTTATATCCAAATCCAACAACTAATTATATTTATATACAAAATGCACCATTGGATGCACCGTATTCTATATATGATTTAACAGGGAAAATGGTCTTGAAAAATAAAATTGATTCAACAGAGTACAAAGTTGACTTGAACTCATTAACAGAAGGTTTATATACTATTATAATTGAAAATCAATTGTATAAAATTATAAAAAACTAAAAGTATAAAAAAAGGGACTGTAAACAGTCCCTTTTTATATTTTAATGCAAAACTACTTTTCAATTTTTTCGAAAGCATTTTTTACCATTTGTTTCTCTTCTGGAAACCAACCTTGAAAAATTAATGCTGTTCCAAAAATCATCAAAACAACACTTATTCCTCTTTTAATTTTATAAATATTAGTTGGAGTCATTTTGTGTTTCAATTGCTTTGCTAAGGCTATTTTTATACAATCTATACTCAAATAAGTAATGATAACTGAGATAAAAAATGTAAGCACTCTAGAGGTTTCCATTTCTAATTTTGGTCCAACAGAAATAATTACTGCCAACCAAAAACCAAGAACACCAATGTTTATAATGTTTAGAAAAAAACCTTTAAAAAAAAGACCTAGATAATTCTTTTTTATAATCTCATTATCAATTGTTTTGGTATTCATTTTTTTCTCTTTTTTAATTCCCAAAAAAGAAACAAAACCATAGGCCATCATGATAAAACCTCCAAAAATAAATAAAGATGAATTGTCATTTAAACTTTGAATAAGTCTATAACTCCCTAAATAGGCAATTGATATAAAGAAAACATCACCTAAAACTACACCTAAATCAAAAACTAAAGCGGCTCTAAATCCTTTGATAATACTTGTTTCAAGTAAAATAAAAAAAACTGGGCCAATCATAAAACTCAATAAAACTCCCCAAGGAATTCCAGTTAAAATATCGTTTATCATTAAAAAATGACTTTAAAAATTTATAAATTATTTATTACTTTTCGATAATACTTCCACCAAAAAGGGTTTCTTGTTTGATTTCCTTTGGTTTACCATAAATAGCAATTGTACCTCCAGCTTTTACTTTAGCATCTACAAGTGTACTTGCTTTTACCTCGGCATTTCCACCAGCTGAAACACTTACGGTAGTTTGCGAAGTTTCTAAATTTTTCGCTTTTAAAATACCTCCAGAATTGATAGAAACCGATTGAGTGGTAGCTTTACCCGATAAATTTATATTACCGCCGGAATAAGCCTTAATTGTCGTTTTATCTACATCTAATGCTACCGTTATGCTTGCTCCTTCCTGAGTACCTAAATCCAATGAAGTTTGTTTGAAGGTATCTGTACAAGTTACAGTACTACCTTCATTGGCATCTATACTGTGAATTTTTTTGAAATATAATAACACTTTTACTCCATCACCAGACATAGATTTTGTCACGGCCATTCTTATTTTTAAAAGCCCTTTTTTATTAACTACTTCAACATCACTTTGATTAGTACCTGAAATAACCACTTTATTTTCATTAGAGGCTATTAGAGTAACATTCAGTTTATCAAATACTTTAAGGTCATCAAAATCCAAGGGATCTATAGTAGTTTGGGCAAAAGTCAACTGTGTCAGGAATGCAAAACCTAATAAAATTATCTTTTTCATTTAAAAAAAATTTAATTGTTAATATGTTTAATTGTTTGCTAGTAAAAATTAAGATGCTAAGATTTTTAAAACCTAAGCTTAATATAATTCTCCTTTTTAAATCTTAGAAACTTAGAATCTTAGCAACTACTTAAAATTAATCTTACTCGTTTCTTTTTACAAAATTAAAATCCAATTGTTTTTTAACCAAATCGGCATTTTTTACTGTTACATAAATCTCATCACCAAGTTGTAATAATCGATTGGAATTAGCACCTACTAAGGCGTATTGCTTTTCATCAAAAGTGTAATAATCTTCTTTTATATCTCTGGTTCTCACCATACCTTCACACTTATTTTCAATAATTTCTACATAAATACCCCATTCGGTAACTCCTGAAATTACACCCAAGAATTCTTGATCGTTATGGTTTTGCATGTATTTTACCTGCATGTATTTTATAGAATCTCTTTCGGCATTTGTCGCTAATCCTTCCATTGTTGAAGAATGTAAACATTTAGTTTCAAATGTTTCTTCATCTACAGATTTTCCACCATCTAAATAAAACTGCAATAAACGGTGTACCATTACATCCGGATATCGACGGATTGGAGATGTAAAATGTGAATAATAATCGAAAGCTAGGCCATAATGACCAATGTTATCTGTAGAATATTTGGCTTTACTCATAGATCGAATAGCCAAAGTATCAATTAAATTTTGTTCTTTTTTACCATTGACTTCTTCCATCAAAGCATTCAATGATTTCGAAATATCACCTTTATTTCTAAAATCAATTTTATAACCAAACTTAGCAATTACATTTTGCATCGCAATTAATTTATCTTCATCTGGCTCATCATGTATTCTATAAACAAAGGTTTTCTTTTGTTTACCAATATATTCAGCTACTTTTCTGTTAGCCAATAACATAAATTCTTCAATAAGATGATTGGCATCTTTGGCTACTTTAAAATAAACTCCTTCTGGTTCCCCATCTTGATCTAAGTTGAATTTTACTTCTACTTTATCAAAAGAGATGGCACCTTCGTTCATTCTGTTTCTACGGAATATTTTGGCTAACTGATCCATTTTTAAGGTAGCAGCAACGATTTCATCAGAAACGACATAAGAACTTCCGGTGATAGAAATATCGACTGGAATAGTATTGTCTTTAGTTTCAATGATGTATTGTGCTTCTTCATAAGCAAATCGCTGATCAGAGAAAATTACAGTTCTACCAAACCATTGATTCACCACTTGGCATTTCTCAGTGATTTCAAAAATAGCAGAGAAAGTATATTTTTCTTCTTGAGGACGTAACGAACATGCAAAATTAGAAAGTACTTCAGGTAACATTGGCACTACCCTATCTACTAAATAAACCGATGTTGCTCTTTGAAAAGCTTCATCGTCAAGTATTGTACCTTCTTCCAGATAATAAGAAACATCCGCAATATGAATACCTATTTCATAATTACCATTCTCTAACTTTTTGAAAGACAATGCATCATCAAAATCTTTGGCATCTTTAGGGTCAATTGTAAAAGTCAACGTATCGCGCATATCACGACGTTTCGCTATTTCACTTTCTTTTATAGATGTATCTATTTTTTGAGCATAAGTCTCAACTTCAATAGGAAACTCAGCAGGCAAACCATATTCTGCAAGAATTGCATGAATTTCAGTATCATGTTCTCCTGGTTTTCCAAGAACTTTTACCACTTTACCAAAAGGACTGTCAGCTCTAGAAGGCCAATCTTCGATATGGACCAAAACAACATCTCCTTGCTCTGCATCCCCTATTTTATCTTTTGGAATAAAAATATCGGTATACATTTTTGGATTGGCAGTAGATACAAAAGAAAAATTCTTTTGAATATCAATTACTCCCACAAAGTCGGTTTTGTATCTCTCAACCACTTCAACTACTTCACCTTCAGCTCTTCTACCACTTCTTCTATTATAAACATACACTTTTACAGTATCTTTATCCAGAGCATGATTTAAATTATTGGTTGGAATAAAAATGTCTTCTTCAAACTCAGGACAAATAAAATAGGCTGTTTTACGACCTGTCATATCAATTGTTCCTTCGTAATAATCTTTACTGGCTGCTTTTACTAAATATTTACCAGGTTCTGATTCTATAATTTTTTTTGAAGCAGCTAAAATCTTTAAATCCTTTATAATTTGATTGCGACTTTGGGTATCGTCTAATTCTAACTTTGCCGCTATTTGTTTGTAATTAAATGCTTTATTAGCACTTTTCGATAGTATTTTTAATATTTTATCTGAGAAATCTTTCTCTTTTTTTATCGGCTTTCTTAATCTTTTACTCATAAATCTTTTCTTAAAAGTCTAAAATTACAAAATAGTATTCAGTATTCCGTATTCTCAGTTCAGTTTTAAACTTATTATATCTTTACTACATTTATAAAAAATTCAAAATGAAAGGCTTTAAAACGATAGCTATTTTTAATTTTCCACATGAAATCGTGGTCCTTAAACATATTTTGGATCAGGAAGGAATTCATTATTTTTTCGAAAATGAACACATCGTCTCCATTGACCCATTGGCAAGCTTTGCCTACGGTGGCATCCAACTAAAAGTACATCCAAACGATTTTGAACAAGTTCAAGAAATACTAGACAATTTGAATTCCAAACTTTCAATCGTTTAGAAAATTTCAAAAATTGAATTTTTTTTTTTGTTTTCAAAATTCAAAGTTGTCAACATATATTAAATACAAGAAAAAGAAATTTTAAAAATTTTAAAAAAATTTATGGTTATTATAGCTTGTTAATAGTTGCTATAAATTTCTAAAAAAAAGTATTGAAATCTAGTTTTAGGTTTTTATTTCGAGTTATTAACATAGTTATTTATACGTAAATATTTAATTTTTAAGGTTTTTTTAAGTTTAGTTAACAACTGTTAACAATCCAAAAATTATTTAAATTGTAAATAAGTGTTTTTATTTTTTATGTTGAAAAACCAATTTTGAGTATTGATAACTTTTCTAAAAATTGAGTAAACTAAATTTGGATTTTTAAAGTGGGTTTTGGATTACTTATTTTATTCTATTTTCCAAAAAATACTTCTAAAATTCTTTCTTAAGTTATAAACATTTTATGTTAACTTAAGGTTAACTGAATATCAAGTAGTTATGTTTTGCTATCAACAATGTAAATAATTAACATTTTAGTTACATACTATGCATTGATATACAGTCTATTGTAAATTTATCGTTATGTTAATAAACTCGTTATTTTCTGAAAATCAAGTAGTTGTATTTAAGTTTAAAAACAGCCTCTTTTACTCTATTTTGCTTATTGAATATTTGAAGTTAATAACTATTAAGAGTTTTGAGAATAGTTAGGATTGAATGGCAAAGATTAGTAATTTTTACCTTAAAATTTGACTTAAGAGTATAGAATAATCTAGATGTATACTGTTAAGTTCATTTTTGAGCATTATGATAGGTTAATAAGTTCTCATTACTGTTGTTTATAGGAGTTATTAGTTGGATAGCTATATAAAAGTGGAAGGTGTTTTTTCATTGTATCTAAATAACTTTGGTTAAATTTGCAAAAAAAATCTAACTCAATAAAAATGAAAATCTCCATAGGAAATGACCACGCCGGTCCAGATTATAAAAAAGCGATTGTTGCTATGCTTGAAGCAAAAGGACATGAGGTAACTAATTACGGAACAGATACTGTAGACAGTGTAGATTATCCAGATTTTGCACATCCAGTTGCTACAGATGTAAGCGAAGGTAAAGCTGATTATGGAATTGTTATTTGCGGAAGCGGAAACGGAATTGCGATGACAGTTAATAAGTATGCAAAAGTTCGCGCAGGTCTTTGTTGGACAAAAGAAATTGCAGTTTTAACTCGTTTGCATAACGATGCTAACATTATTAGTATTCCAGCACGTTTTACTTCTATTCAGCAAGCTGTAGAAATTGTTGAAGCATTTTTAGCTACAGAATTTGAAGGTGGAAGACACCAAAGTAGAGTTGACAAAATAGCTTGTCAATAAGTATATAGAATTTCTATTGACTTTATAAAGATTCAGTCAATACATTAACTGATTATAGGAATTCAGTTGGTGTATTGGCTGAATTTATGTTTTATAGCGATATTAAGTTTAAATAAAACACTCCAAGTAGAATAAAAACTTGGAGTGTAATAATTCCGAAAAATTTCCACAAATAGCTTGTTTTAGAGGTTTTATGCCGAAAAATCGACATCGCAAGCGATGATCCAATGGTTCCACCGAGGGCCACCCAAAGCAAAAGTGTTTTTTCTGGAATTCTATTTTTATTTCTAATTGCCAGACGTTTGTCGCAAGCAATTAAAAAAAACGCGATAAAATTAACAAGAAAAAAGACATATGTTAATACTTCCATTAGATTATAAATAAGAGCCAAAGATAGCAGAAGTTTGTTATTTAAGTCTTGAAAAAGTAGTGACCGGGAGAATTTTTTGCGATTAGCAAAAAAAGAATTAAACGAGCAGAAATACATTCCTTTTTCTATTTTTACAGTATAAAAATTACAGCATAAATAATGACCAACTTACAATTCATTTCAAAATACGTTAGCACAGCAACGACCAATATTCAAAATACGGTGCAATTATTACAGGAAGACTGCACAATTCCATTTATATCACGCTATAGAAAAGACAAAACCGGAAATCTGGATGAAATTGTTATTGAGCAAATAGCCAAATATCAAAAAGAATATGAGGTGATTGTAAAACGAAAAGAAGCAATTTTAAAATCAATTATGGAGCAAGGAGTCATGAATGAGGATTTATTTGCTAAAATTGACAAAAGTTTCGATTTACAGGAATTGGAAGATTTTTATCTGCCTTATAAAAAGAAAAAAAGAACTAAGGCAGATGTGGCCCGTGAAAACGGTTTAGAGCCTTTGGCAAAGATTATTATGGCTCAAGGTAAGGATGATGTTGATTTTCTGGCTACTCAATATTTGAATGAAAATGTGATTAATGAAGAATCGGCTCTGCAAGGTGCAAGAGACATTATTGCTGAATGGATTAATGAAAATATCTACGTTAGAAAACAACTTAGACGACTGTTTGAACGCAAAGCAACTATCACAACCAAAGTGGTTAAGTCTAAAAAAGAGGAGGAAGGTGCCCAGAAATTCAATCAGTATTTTGATTGGTCAGAACCTCTAACAAAAGCACCATCACACCGATTGTTGGCTATAATGCGTGCCGAAAATGAAGGTTTTATAAAATTCAAAGTCGATGTTGAATTAGACGATGCCTACGACATAATTGACGAATTAGTCATAAAAGGAGAAAATAGTACTACACCACATATTCAACTGGCGATTGAGGATAGTTACAAACGCTTGTTGAATCCAGCAATTTCGAATGAAACATTACAAGAAGCTAAGGCTAAAGCCGATACTAATTCTATTCAGGTATTTGCTAACAATTTAGGACAGTTATTACTTGCCCCACCATTGGGTGAAAAACGAATTTTGGCAATAGATCCAGGATTTCGTTCAGGTTGTAAAGTGGTTTGTTTGGATGAGAAAGGGGATTTGTTGTACAACGAAACCATTTATCCGCACGCTCCGCAAAAGGAGGAAGCCATGGCGATAAAAAAAATCCGTTCGATGGTCAATGCTTACCAAATAGATGCCATATCGATAGGAAACGGAACGGCTTCCCGAGAAACGGAGTTCTTAATCAAAAAAATTGCTTTTGATAAACCGGTACAGGTTTTCATTGTTTCAGAAGCAGGGGCTTCTGTATATTCGGCTTCTAAAATTGCGAGAGATGAGTTTCCTAACTATGATGTTACGGTTCGAGGTTCGGTTTCTATCGGAAGACGATTATCGGATCCGTTGGCCGAATTGGTAAAAATAGACCCAAAAGCCATTGGTGTAGGGCAGTACCAACACGATGTGGATCAAAACAAGCTTAAAGAAGAACTGGATAATACGGTGATTCGTTGTGTGAACTCTGTTGGAATAAATATCAATACGGCAAGTAAACATTTGCTAAGCTATGTGAGTGGAATAGGAGAGAAGCTGGCTGAAAATATAGTAAATTATCGTTCTGAAAATGGACCTTTTACAGATAGAAAACAACTCAAAAAAGTGCCTCGTTTGGGGGACAAAGCTTATCAACAAGGAGTAGCTTTTATCCGAATTTCGAATGCAAAGAATCCGTTGGATAATTCGGCTGTGCATCCTGAAGCCTACGCTATTGTTGAAAAGATGGCCAAAGATTTGAAACTTTCTGTAAATGATTTGATTGCCAATAAAGAAAAAACGGCTTTAATAAAACCTGAAAATTATATTACACCAGAAATAGGTTTATTAACATTAAAAGATATTATTAAAGAGCTTGAAAAACCAGGATTGGATCCTAGAAAATCGGCTAAAGTTTTTGAATTTGACCCTAATGTAAAAACAATCAAAGATTTGAGAGCAGGAATGATTTTGCCTGGTATTGTTAATAACATTACCAATTTTGGTTGTTTTGTAGATATTGGCTTGAAAGAAAGCGGATTAGTACATATTTCTCAGCTCAAAGCCGGTTTTGTGAGCGATGTCAACGAAGTGGTAAAATTACACCAACATGTTCAGGTTAAAGTAACGGAGGTTGATGAGGATAGGAAAAGGATTCAGTTGACAATGGTTATTTAAAAGACAAAAAAAAGGCTTTTCAATTTTGAAAAGCCTTTTTTTTATTTTTTTTCTTCTTCTTTATCTTCTTTCTTATCAGCCGGTTGATCGTCTTTGGCTGCGTTTTTGAATTCTTTAATTCCGCTTCCTAGACCTTTCATTAATTCTGGAATTTTTTTACCTCCAAAAAGTAATATAATGATTGCAACAATAACAAGGATTTCTGTAAGACCTAATCTTCCCATGATTGAATATTTTAATGCCGTAGCAAATTTGTTAATGAATCTAATGTGCAAATGTATATAGAATAACTTAATAGGCATTCATTTTGATTGATTTATTTACTTTAGAAAGCGTTAAATATTTGGTAAAATTGTTAGGTTAACCACGGAACTCCTTAAAACAGGCTAGTGTTGGCAACGTTTTTAATTATTATATTTGTAACTTAAACAAATACCATGTCCAGTAATCGATTGAAAAGAAAAAAGCTTTTGGATAAATTATTAATCAAAAACCGACTAATAATTTTGAATGAGAATACTTTTGAAGAAATTTTTTCTTTTAAGTTGAATATCATGAGTGTTTTTGTCTCACTTTCACTAGGTGCTATTTTCTTAATCTCTATTACCACGGTTTTAATTGCATTTACCCCTTTAAGAGAATATATCCCAGGTTATTCTTCTACTCAACTAAAAAAAGATGCTACGGTTTTGGCATTAAAATCAGATTCTCTGTCTAATGCCCTAAAGAAAAATGAAGCTTACATTAAATCGATTCAAAAAGTACTGAATGGCGATTTAGAATACGCTAAATTCAATAAAGATTCTATACTTTCAAGTACAGCTGAAACGCCTGAACCTGTTGATTTGTCAGCTTCTAAAGAAGAAATACAATTAAGGGAAAGAGTGGATAAAGAAGAAAAGTCTAAACCTGAAATTCCAAATTCAAAAAAGAAGGCAAAATAAGAGAAATTACATAGAATATCATCTTATGTGTATAAGTACAAAACTGAACACAAATTTCTTAAATTGCGATTAATCTGTTTTTGAAATTAATTGCACAAACAGTAATAAGCTTACAGATTTGTGTAAATTTGTACAATTCGTGTTAACTTTTAGATAAAATGTTATATCCTAAACAATAGATTTTATCTGATCGAAAAATAACACTACAATTTTAAAATAAAGCCCAATACAATGTCACTAAAATCGGTTGCCGCAAAACTATTTGCACAAAATATTTACAAAAAGACACAGGCTTGGGCCAATACTCCGATAGAAACCCAAAAAGCTGTTTTTCTAAATTTAATACAAGAAGCAAAACAAACCCAATTTGGGAAAGACCATCATTTTGATGAGATAAACACTCATGAGGATTTTGCAAAACGAGTTCCTATTCGAGATTATGAAGACTTAAAACCATATGTAGATAGGGTGGTAAAAGGGGAGGAGAACATTCTCTGGAAAGGTAAACCGCTTTATTTTGCCAAAACTTCGGGAACTACTTCGGGTGCCAAATACATTCCGTTAACCAAGGAATCAATGCCCTATCATATAGAAGCGGCTCGAAATGCAATTTTGCTTTATATACACGAAACCAAGAAAGCAGATTTTGTCAATGGTAAAATGATTTTCTTGCAGGGAAGCCCTATTTTAGAAGAAAAAAACGGAATAAAATTGGGTCGATTGTCTGGGATTGTTGCTCATTTTGTTCCAAAATATTTGCAAAAAAACCGATTGCCTTCTTGGGAAACCAATTGTATTGAAGATTGGGAAACCAAAGTGAATGCTATTGTAAATGAAACAATTAATGAGGATATGACTGTAATTTCAGGAATACCTTCTTGGGTGCAAATGTATTTTGAAAAACTACAACAAAGAGTCGGAACCCGATCCTTAGACGAACTGAGCGAAGCTAAACCAGTTGGAGATATTTTTAAAAACTTTAATTTGTTTATTTATGGTGGGGTGAATTATGAACCATATAGAGCAAAATTCGAAAATTTAATAGGTCGAAAAGTAGACAGTATTGAATTATTTCCAGCCTCCGAAGGTTTTTTTGCCTATCAAGATTCCCAGAAAGAAAAGGGAATGTTGTTGCTGTTGAATGCTGGAATTTTTTACGAATTTATAAAAAGTGAAGAGTTTTATACCGAAAACCCAAAGCGATACACCATAGGCGAAGTTGAGTTGGGAGTTAATTATGTTCTAATTATTTCGACTAATGCCGGACTTTGGGGTTATAATATTGGAGATACGGTTCAGTTTACTTCCTTGAAACCGTATCGTGTTATAGTTTCGGGTCGTATTAAACATTATATTTCGGCTTTTGGAGAACATGTTATAGGAAAAGAAGTCGAGTGCGCTTTGAAAGAAGCCATGATGGGAACAAATGTACGGGTTAATGAATTTACTGTTGCTCCACAAATTACTCCAACTGAAGGATTACCCTACCATGAATGGTTTATCGAATTTGAAAATGAACCCGAGGATAGTGACACTTTTGCGGAAGCGCTAGATAATGCCATGCGTAAACAAAACATTTATTATGACGATTTGATTGTAGGTCATGTTTTGAAAAAACTGGTCATTACCAAAGTGAACAAAAATGGTTTTCAAGAGTACATGAAATCTATAGGAAAATTGGGAGGGCAAAACAAAATACCAAGGCTTTCTAATGATAGGAAAATTGCAACGGTTTTAAGCCAAAAATAAAAACGATACATTTGAGAATTAAAAAATATAAAAGGGGATAATAAGCATTATCGAAATGGGTTGTAAAGACCATGTTAATATGCTAATTATACCAAATATAGTGAGGCAGATAAAATAAAAATATGAAAGAGACTAAAAACATATCCAGATCCAGAGCACAGGAATCATCGGCAGCAATCGAAAAAATGTACATTACGATGCGCCATCTTTTTAATAGAGGTTTTTATAAACCAATGGGAATTTCTGGAGATACATTAAGAGAGGCTTTATTAGCTTTAAGGCCAGAAATTTATGGAAATATTGCCGAAGAGAAAGTCGAATTAAATGGGTTATTATATGTTATAGAGCGTCTTCCTGTAGGAATAGAGGAGTGCCGTTTTATTAATTTAACTTCGGATGAAGGATATTCTAAATCGCATTTTAAAGCGATAGTTCCGCCAAAAAGACGCCGCAATTGCTACCGAATTGATGAAGAACAAATGAATGTTGAAATCACTCGAGGGCGATCAGACATTTATGATATCTTGACCCATTTGACATTTATTTTCATAGAATCGCATAAAATCAAAAATAGGGTTTTACTGGATGATGTGGGTGAAGTATCTCGTGATTGGGTAAAACTTGAAATAGCGGTATCTCAAATCAAAAAATTGAGCCTTATAGAAAAAGAAAAGGCTATTTCTCATGCTGCAAATATTCTAGGGAGAACATTTGAGGAAGTTTTGAATATTTATGATGCATTTGGAACCGAAACTGCCCCAGATCGCTTTTTGCACGTGATTTATTGGTTAGGGAAACTGGCTATAGAAGAGGTAGTTGACAATAATAAAAGAACAATTACGTTTAGTCCTATTCTAAGAGAACGTTTGGGTCATCATATTCATGGAGAAGTTTGGGCAACCAACATCAAGGAAATTTTGAAAGCCAATCAACTGCTAGATAGACCGATTCATGTGATTAGTGCCAATATGCACTCGGTGATGAATTCTATTTTTGCCACACCTATTTTGAAAACGAAGTTCAAAGACAAATCTGATTTCTTTATTTATGAAGAGTTAAGCAAGTCTGGAGCTCATGATGTTCGAAATTTAGTAGAAGCCGTAGCGTTGAAACAAGGAATGATTGCTTTACCCGATACATCGGGAACTAACATAGATGTTCAAATTTTTGATACAGCCAAAATAGATTGGTCTAAAACATCCTTTCCTACAGCAAGTTTTGGGGATAAAAAACCCGTTCTTATCGTTATGGATTATGCCTTTGGAGAGCAAGCGTATGAAACAATAGACGAGTTATTGAAACCGTTTAAAAAAGAAACTTTACTTCGAGTAGAATCGGTTTCTATTATGGGAAAAGCAGGGATTCTAGAAGGAGGAAAAGGAGATATCATGATTCCGAACGCCCATATCAATGAGGGAACTGCAGATAATTATTTTTTCGAAAATGAATTGACAGCTAGCATGTTTGAGGGTAATGGTATAGCGGTTTTTGCAGGACCAATGGTTACGGTTTTGGGAACATCGTTACAAAACAAAGATTTATTAAAGTTCTTTCATGAATCAACCTGGAGAGTTATCGGTCTGGAAATGGAAGGCTCTTATTATCAAAAAGCCATACAATCGGCTTCTAAAATTAGAAAAAGTGTTCCTCATGATATCAAAGTGCGTTATGCATATTATGCTTCGGATAACCCACTTGAAACTGGAAGCACATTAGCATCAGGGGGATTAGGAACCACAGGTGTAAAACCGACCTATTTGATTACAATTAAGATACTTGAACAAATTTTTAATATAAAATAAAAAGGCAGCATGAGTACAAAAAGAGAGAATAATTCAGAGAATCCAGAGATTGATCTACTGACGGTTTTTAGTAGAATTGGGGATTTCTTTGAATGGATTAATACTTTGCTGTTTAGAATAATTCGATTTTTTGTAAAAAATGCTATTGTCGTATCTGTTTTAATCATCATTGGAGTTGGAATTGGGTTTTTCTTGAAGAAGGTAGACTCCAGCTATGAACAGAAAGTGATGGTGGCTCCAAATTTTAAATCGACAGATTATCTGTATTCTAAAATTGATTTTTTGGACTCAAAAATTGCTTTAAGGGATACTTTGTTTTTAAAATCTATTGGAATCGAAAAGCCGTCTAAAATTGTAGATATTTCTATTGAACCAGTTATAGATATATATAATTTGATCAATGAAAACAAAGACAGTAAAAGTTTGGAGTTATTGCAATTGATGGCACAAAATGGTGATCTTAAATCTATTGTTAAAGAAACAACTACCAGTAAAAATTATGCGCTTCATGCCATTACTATAAATACAAGAGGCGTCGTTTCTTCAAAAAATACAATTGACCCCCTTTTAAAGTATTTAAATGCAAGTAGTTATTATGATAAGTACAAAAAAATCAATTTGCAGAATATTCAAAACAGTATAAAAATAAAAGAAGCGACAATTCTTCAAATAGATGGTATTATAAATCGGTTTACAGGAACTTTTAGCAATCATCCTAATAATGAAAAACTGGTTTATTATAATGAAAATTTGAATTTAGATAAAGTTATTAAAAACAAAGATTCTTTGACTGATCTGATTGGGGAATTAAAGATAGAGCAGTACAATACAGACAAAACCATTAAAGACAAAGGAATGGTTTTGAACATAAAAAACAATAAGAGCGTAAAAGGAAAATTGATTTTTATCTTACCATTACTTTTAGTTGGTCTTTTTGTTTTCGTAAGCTTTTTTATAGCTTTTTATAAAAAACAATCGTTAAAAGCAAAAGCAAGTTTGGAGTAAATAATGAGTATGGCGAGCGAAATATGGTAAAAAAAATTCAGAACCAATTACTGAAAATAATCAAAAATTCATTTATTCAACAAAGTTTGATCACTTTGATTTTTAGAATTTGTGGGTTATTAACATTATTTGGATTCACTGTATTTCTTACCAAAACCTATTCTCCAAAAATTGTTGGACAATATGATTTTGTTCGTTCTTTCCTTCTTGTAATTGGGAGCATTTGTTTGTTGGGATGCGACCAGTCGATATTGTATTTTAAAGGTAGACTTATAGGAGAGAATACCTTAGAAGGAATAAAAAAAGTTTATACTAAAATGCTAGGAATGTTACTGACGATGTCAGTTTTATTTCTTTTGATATTTTGGAGTATCAATGAGGAATTTATAAACAATTATTTCTCTGATTCAAGAGTTTACGATATTCTTTTAAAATCGGTACTGGTGTTGTTTTTTTATGGTTTAACTACTTTGAATACAGAAGTTTTTCGCGCATTAGACCATTTTTATGTAGCCGAACTTTTTAGAAATACTATCAAATATATTCCATTGATTATTGGAGCAATTTTGCTCTTTTATTTTGGTTTAGAAACCTATTTGGTTGAGGTTTTTTTGTTGGGTTTTGTTGTTCTTTCTTTTATAACCACTATTATTGTTTTCTTCTATTTTAGCAAAGCAAATGTTGAGAAAGCAACTGTAAATTTTGGGTATAAAGAAATATTCTCTAAGTCATATCCCATCGCAATTAGCGGAATGGCTCTGTTTTTATTAATGAGTTTTGATATTCTCTTTTTAAAAAAATATAGAGATGATTCTACAGTGGCATTTTACTCTGTAGCCGTTAAATTAGTTACCATTCTTTCGATGGTGATTATCACAGTAAATATTACGGTTTCTACCAAAATTTCTGAATATTTTTTTAGCAAAAACAGAACGGATTTGATTAAAACAGTTCAACATGCCTCACGTTTAATATTTCTATTGACTTTTCCGATAGCATTTATGATCTGTTTTTTTCCAGAGTATATTTTAGGTTTTTTCGGAAAAGGGTATGTAGCTGCAAAGAATGCTTTGCTTATTTTAGCTATTGGTCAAGGAATCTGTTCTGCTTTTGGCACAGCACCGATTTATTTGAATATGACGGGTAGACAACATATTTTTCAAATTATATTGTTAGTTACCGTGTTTATTAATTTTCTTATGAATAGGTTATTAATACCTGAGTATGGTATGATTGGAGCTGCAACTGCATTTGTGGTTAGTTCAATTTTTTGGAACAGTATTACTGCGATTGTGATTTACAAAAAGGATCAAGTGAACGTTTTTTTGAATTAGATAATTTGAATGCCCCCAAGAATGAAAATAGTACATATTATAAACAATTTAGCATCTGGAGGCGCCGAAAAATTACTTTTGGACACTATACCTCTTTATAGAAAAAAAGGAATTGAGGTTGATTTATTGGTACTGAATGGCACCGAAAGTCCTTTTATGCAAGTATTAAAAGAGCTCGACTGTTGTTCGATTTATTCTTTAGGGCTAAATTCAGAATACAATCCGATACAGGTTTTTAGATTAATTCCTTTCCTGAAAAAATATGATATAGCTCATGTACATTTATTTCCTTCACAATATTGGGTTGTCTTTGCAAAGCTGTTGTCCTTTTCTAAAATTAAATTGATACTTACTGAGCATACTACGACAAATCCTCGCATGAAAAATTATCTATTAAGTAAAATAGATCGATTTATTTACCGATTTTACTGTAAAGTAGTTTGTATTACAGATGAGGTTTCTCAAATATTATATCAATACACCCAACAATCACAGTTGAAGTTTGTTGTAATTGAGAATGGGGTTAATCTAAAAGAAATATACGATGCTGAGCCTTATTCTAAAAGAAACATTTCAAGTCTATTTAGCGATCAAGATACATTACTAATTCAAGTTGCTAGATTTAGCAAGCATAAGGATCAGGAAACAGTTATAAAAGCATTGAAATTTTTGCCTGTCAATGTAAAGTTAATGCTGGTAGGGGAAGGAGTTTTAAGAAAAAACTGCAAAGACTTGGTTAAGCAGCTTAAATTAGAAGACAGAGTATTATTTTTGGGTGCGCGAATGGATGTGCCAAAGCTGTTAAAAACAGCTGATATATCCCTTTTAAGTTCAAATTGGGAAGGATTTGGTTTAGTAGCTGTAGAGAGCATGGCTTCTGGAAAACCATTTATTGCCTCAAACGTTCCAGGAATGGCAAGTGTTGTTAAAGATGCTGGTATTTTGTTTGAAAAAGGAAATGCTAGCGAACTAGCCTTTCATATTGATAAGCTAATCAAGGATCAGAATTATTATAAAGAGGTTGTTAATGCCTGCAAAATAAGAGCTAAGCAATACGACATACAATTTATGGTAGATAAACACATAGATTTGTATCAAACAATAATATAATCATGTCAATTTTAATTAAAAGAAATACGGCAACTTTTATTGCATTATTGATACTCAATTTATTGGTTGCAGTTCTTGCATTCTATATATTACCAAAACGGTTCTTTTATGACGCTGTAGTTATTGCGTTAGATAAAGGGAATGAAATAGGCTTTTTGGGTAGTTATCCGCTAACCATATTGTTTTATAAGATAACGGGTTTGCGTTATTTACCTTTTCCTATAGTAGGGTTAATTCAATTTCCTATTTTGATGTATATCTTATACAGAATAGGAATACCTTATGATTTTGAGAAGCTTAACATAAAAAATGTACTCATCTATATAGGAATACTTATGATGGCAGTTTTTATGTCAATGCCTTCTAAAGAATTTATAACCTATTTATTTGTTGCACAAATTGTATTTATATATAAAAGTGAGAGAATTTCATTTAAGAAATCTGTCTTTTTATCCCTGTTTTTTTTGGCTCTTTTTGGAGTTTTTTACAGGCCTTACTTTTTTTTGATTCCAATTATATCCGTTGGTATGTATGGTATAAGTTTTGTAAAGTTTAAAAATACAACGCTCAATACTATTTTTTATGGATTACTTATTGCCATATTTTTGTCGTTAAGTTATGGAGTCATAGAAGGACATTATTTTTCAGAAATTAGTAGAGAAATAGTAAATAACGCAAGATTAAATGGAGTAGATGCCAATTCTAGCATTATATCTCCATTAAAACCAGATACTTGGTATGGTGAAGCCATTGGAATTGTATATGGTTTTTTCTCAGTAAATATTCCGGTAAACGGCTTTAAACATATTCTTTCTCCTCAAATTTTGGCTTTTGTTTTTTGGCAACTTTTTTTGTTTTACATTCTTTTTGTTCGGTTTTCAAGATGTATAAAGGATAGAATAAAGAACGATTATGAGCTTTGGATTTTATTGATTTTGTTTGCTTTTTTTATTGTTCAAGGCATTTTTGAACCTGATTTAGGGTCGGCAGTTCGACATAAAATAGGTGTTTTTCCTCTAATTTACTATGCATTATACTATGACCATTTCAGAAAAAAACTTTAATAAAATAATCAACGTTTTTTTGGTATTGCTTGCCATTGCAATGATTTTTAGAAAACCATGTACTTTGTTGATCATATTATTTGCTGTTTTTAATTTATTTTTCATCAAAAAACTGAATTATACTAAACAATCTCTGGTTTTAGGATTGCTTATCGCGTCACCTTTGATTCTGGAAATTGTCATGTTTTGGAATAATGACTCTTATCTTAAAGGTTTAAAATCGTTAGAGAAATACAGTTCTCTCCTTATTTTCCCACTATTTATTTTAGGGAATTATAAGAGGGTTCAGTTTTATAAAATTCTTCGATATTATAGTGTGATAACCACAATTATTTTGCTTTTTTTCTTTGTCCGATTTAATGTTTTGCATTCAGAATTAATGGATAAATATTTAAGCGGAAAAGATTTATGGGAAATGGGGTATGTTTTTTCAGATAGTGTAGGAATACATGCTCCAGCTCTTAATATGCATTTAGCTTTTGTTAGTGTATGCAGTCTCTTTTTCATTTTTTATAGTTTCCGTCTCAAGGAAAAAATAATCATAAGAATAGCTAGTATATTCATTTTCCTTTTTTCCTTTTTCATTATTCTTTTTGTAAATACAAGAATGGCATTGATCAATGTGCTTATTGGTTATGTATTGGTTTTTTACTCTGAAGTTTTCAGTAAATATAATCTCAGGAGGGTTATTGGAATATCTACTCTATTAATTCTTTTATTGGGAGGTGTGTTTTTTGTTTTTATTCAAAAGAATCCCTTTATGAAAGAGAAATATGGTTCCATAGCCTTTTCTTATATGGATAAGGTTGGTAAACTTGATGAAATTGAAAATCCTGAGGGTAAACTTTCGAGTGCATTTGTTACTCGTCTTTCTATTTGGAAATCAGCATGGGAACTTTCCTCAGAGCATCTTCTTGTAGGGGTAGGGGCATCGGAGGGAAAAAACAAATTAATAGAATATTTCGAGAAAACAAATCAACATTATTTGGCTAGAAATAAATATCCTACACACAATCAGTTTTTGGATTTTTTGTTGAAATTCGGAATATTAGGCCCAGTGATAGTTTTAGTTTATCTATCATTGCCTGGTTATTTAGGGTTTAGTTTAAAAAACGTCTTGATTCTTTTTTTCTTCTTTCTTTTTTTTAGCTCCAACCTTACCGATGATTTTTTGTTGCGTTTTGATGGAATCGTATTTAGTGGATTATGGGTTTCAATTTTTGGTTGTTATTGGCTACAACAAACAATCAATGTGAATAAAGAACATCCCATAATTTAATGATAGAAGTTATTATTCGAAATCTTTCGGGGTATTAGATTTCCAATGCGCTAATGACTTTGCAAAACCGTATTTAAATTCAAAACCAGTATCTATTAAATATTGAGGTTTAATATTTGTTGGGAATCCTGCCTTTTTAACTCGAGTGGGATGAAGATCCGATTTCTTACCAATTAGTTTAAATATTATTTGAATAATTCTTGCTAAAGTGATTAAAATAGGCATGGGTAAACTCAAAGTAGGTTTTTTATAATTCAAATTATGTTTAATTTCTTGCGTCATCTCTTTTAGATTCAACAAAGGATATTCGGCATAATTATAGGTTATTTCCCTGTCTTTCTTTTCCATTGTGAATAAGATACTGTCTATCAAACCGTAAACATAACCATAGGCTTTAATTACATTTCCGCCATTAGGCAAAACAAAAATACCTTTTTTCAAGGCTTTTATGGTTCTATAAATATTGCCTGGATCTTTAGGTCCGTAAATAACACTAGGTCTTACAATAATTAATCTTTTAAAGACATTGCTCGCAAGCCAAGTTTTATGTTCTAACTCTACCATTGCTTTTGATATTCCATAGGGGGTTTCTGGATACAACGGTGAATTTTCAACACAAACATTTTTTGATCTACCGTAAGGAGCAATGCTACTTATGAAAAAAAAGTTTTCAATTTTTAGATTTTCCGTAAAAACATTGATGTTTTTTGCTCCGATTATGTTTGTATCAAAATATTCTTTGGGATCATGGCCAGGCTCTCTATGAATAGCAGCAAGATTAAATACCCATGATTCTGAAGGATTAAGTTCTCCAGTATAGAAAGGAATCGGATTTCTTACATCACATTTTTCATAAATTACAATATCAGGAATAGTTTCAAAGTATTCAGGGCGATTTATGTCATAGATAATATATTTATCAAATTTATTAAGCTCTATAAAACGATTAATTAGAAAATAACTGATATAACCTGATCCACCGAATAAAAAAACAACTTTCATCTTCCTAAGATATATTATAAAAATTAGTATTTTTGACTTTATGCAAAAAACAAAAATAGTACATATTTCTGAAACCTTTGTTAGTGGAGTTTACACCTACATAAGACAGCTTACTTATTTTTGTTCAAAAGACGATAGATTTCAAAATTTTGTTATTTATAGTGGAGAAAGATCTGAAACAAATGATGATTTTATTAAGGAGGACTTTTTTCCAAATGTTGAGTTTAGGAGAATTACTATGTCAAGAGAGATTTCTCCTTTGAAAGATCTAAAATCATTAATAAAAATTATCCTCGAAATAAGAAAAATTAAACCGGAAATAATACATGTGCATTCTTCAAAAGCAGGAGTATTAGGTAGAATTGCTAGATTGTTTTACCCAAAAGCAAAATTGTTTTATACACCGCATGGTTATTCTTTTATTAGAGAAGATATATCAGGAAATAAAAAACAGGTATATTATTTATTAGAAAAAATAATAACTAAAATATTTGGTGGTACTATCATTGCATGTGGTGATTATGAATTCATAAAAGCAGAAGGGCTTGGTAAAGCTGAGTTGATTAGAAATGGAGTTGATATTGATTCCGTTTCAAAACACATTAGACCATATAACAATCAAAAATTTACAATTGGAACAAGTGGTAAGATATATATACCGAAAAACCCTGAGTTATTCAATAAACTGGCGTTAAAACTTCCCAATTATCAATTTGTATGGATTGGGGATGGTGAGTTAAAAGATAAACTTACTGCTGAAAATATTATCATTACGGGTTGGAAGTCTAATAATGAAACACTCAAATTAGCTAATGAATTTGATGTTTTTTTATCTACATCTTCTTGGGAAGGGCTTCCATTTAATATAATTGAAGCAATGGTGCTCTCTAAGCCTATTGTTTCGTCTAATATTAACGGAAATAAACCAACTGTAATTAATTCTCAAAATGGATTTTTATGTGATAAAATTGAAGATTATGTTAATGCATTTCAAATTTTAGAGGATAAAAGCATAAGGGAACAATTTGGTAAAA
The DNA here is from genome assembly GCF_026870175.2 of Flavobacterium aestivum. Classification (NCBI taxonomy): domain Bacteria; kingdom Pseudomonadati; phylum Bacteroidota; class Flavobacteriia; order Flavobacteriales; family Flavobacteriaceae; genus Flavobacterium; species Flavobacterium aestivum. The sequence continues at coordinate 828,719 of NZ_CP113977.2, forward strand.
GATCATTCCAAATAGCTGATGAATTGTTTAATATGAATAAAAACTTCAATCAATTGATTGCTTTGTATCTAAAATAGTTTTGTTAATTTTTAAATAAAACAGAAAGTTTTGTCCTTACTTTCATTCAAATCCACCTCGTTTGCTTAATCATTAAGTTTTAGAATCATGTTGTTTTCCATAACTCGAGATTTAGCTAGAACAAATGCCCATGTGTTTTCCATAAGTGAACAGTTATAAAGTTTGCTAATCGAAATGCCTTTTTTAGGCGCTTAATTCACAATACGTAAGAAATTTATTTAGGCTTTTCAACTACAAATACCATCGTAAGAATTTATCGGTTAGTAAATGTAAAAGGATACCTGATAATCATTTATCTGAATAATTGTTAGGTAAAATATTTTAGTACATTTGCGTGTTTCACAAAAATAAATTTAGTAGTATACATTAGCTATGAAGAGAATACTCATCACAGGAGCAGCAGGATTTTTAGGGTCTCATTTATGCGATCGTTTTATCAAAGAAGGTTATCATGTAATAGGAATGGATAACCTTATTACTGGTGATTTAAAAAATATACAACATTTGTTCAAGCTAGAGCATTTTGAATTTTACCATCATGATATTACCAAATTTGTGCATGTTCCTGGACAGATAGATTATATCTTACATTTTGCTTCGCCAGCGAGTCCAATAGATTACCTTAAAATCCCGATACAAACTTTAAAAGTAGGTTCATTGGGAACACATAATTTATTAGGTCTAGCTAGGGTAAAAAAGGCAAGAATTCTTATTGCGTCTACTTCTGAGGTGTATGGAGATCCACTTGTACACCCACAAACTGAGGACTATTACGGAAATGTAAATACTATTGGGCCAAGAGGTGTGTATGATGAAGCTAAACGTTTCCAGGAATCAATCACTATGGCATATCATACTTTTCATGGGGTCGAAACTAGAATAGTAAGGATTTTTAATACCTACGGGCCAAGAATGCGTCTCAATGACGGTCGTGTTATTCCAGCCTTTATAGGACAAGCTATTCGTGGAGAAGATTTAACCATTTTTGGAGACGGATTACAAACCCGTTCTTTTTGTTATGTTGACGATCAGGTAGAAGGTATTTTTAGATTACTACACTCGGATTATGTGTATCCGGTAAACATTGGTAATCCTGATGAAATTACCATCAAGGATTTTGCTGAGGAAATTATAAAATTAACTGGAACCAATCAAAAAGTGGTTTACCGCCCGTTACCTATAAACGATCCTTTGCAACGTCAACCAGACACAACCAAAGCTAAAGAATTATTGGGCTGGGAAGCTAAAGTAAGTCGTTCCGAAGGAATGAAAATTACGTATGACTATTTTAAGTCATTATCCAAAGAGGAATTATCCAAAGAGGAGCACAAAGATTTTTCTAAGTATATCAATTAGTGAAGACTAAAACTGGAAGATATTCGGGCTATATTCGCCCTTTTTCACGCTTATTAGACTTGATTATTATCAATGTTTTTGCAGCGTATTTTTCGAGTATACCTATTTTTCAGGATTTTTATGCATTAATTATTAGTTGTACTTGGTTTATTATTGCAGCCAATTTAGGTTTCTACGAAGTTTATAGGTACACCAAAGTAATTGCTATTTTGAATTGTACTTTGAAACAAGCCACTGTTTTTCTGATATGTTGTCTGGCACTTGCTTATTTTTATCCCGAAAGGTATAGTTTATACGCGATACTATTATTCACAACTGGATCAACAATATTGGTTCTTGGATTCAAATTATTCATTTATTTTTTTCTAAAAAAATACAGAATCATATTTGGGGGTAATTTCAGAACAGTAGTGCTTATAGGTAAAGATAAAAGTATTAAACCCTTGCAGCACTTTTTTGAAGAAAATCCAGATTATGGATATAAATTGATAAAAATATTTGATTTAGATCATCATAAATATGAGCAGTTACTGGAGAGCCTTTCGTTTATTTTAGATAATAAAATAGATGAAATTTATTGTTCTATGAGTGATCTGACCAGTAAGCAAATAGATGATTTTATTTTTTTTGCAGACAACAACTTTAAAACGCTTAAATTTATTCCAAATGAGAAACAATTACTTTCTTTAAATACCACCTTTGAGTATTATGATTATATTCCCATAATTCCACAAAGAGCAATTTCACTAGACCAATCTTTGCATAAAATCATTAAGCGTGCATTCGATATTGTTTTTTCAATTTTAATAATACTTGGGATATTATCTTGGCTAACTCCGATTTTGGCATTTATTATTAAGTTAGATTCAAATGGCCCATTGTTTTTTGTACAAGAGAGAAATGGTTTAAATAATAAGGAGTTCAATTGTTTCAAATTCAGGTCGATGGAACTCAACGATGAGGCAAACATCAATCAAGTTTCTAAAAATGATGTAAGAATAACAAAAATTGGCAGATACATACGAAAAACAAGTATAGATGAGTTACCTCAGTTCTTTAATGTTTTATTGGGAGACATGTCCGTAGTAGGGCCAAGACCACATATGGTAAGCCATACCAATATGTATGCAGAACGGATTGACAATTTTATGGTGCGCCATTTTATAAAACCAGGCATAACCGGTTTGGCTCAAACCAAAGGATTTAGAGGGGAGGTTGAAACGGACAAAGACATTATAAATAGGGTAAGATATGATATCTTTTATATCGAGAAATGGTCTCTGTTGTTGGATTTAAAAATTATTATTAATACCGTCTATAACATTATCAAAGGAGACAAAAAAGCGTATTAAAACACGTTTTTTGACAATAGTTTTTGCATTTGGGTATTTAGATTAAATACATTTTCGGATTGCTTTACAATAGCATTTTTCATTTCATAAATTTCGGATTTGCTTAATTTTGAAATTATAGCTATTTGAACATTTAGTTCATCATAATTCCCAACTTCAGCAACCCAGCCCAGTTGGTTTTCACTTACAATAGTTTCACCTTCTCCACCCCCAAAGTAGAGGATAGGGAAACCAAGTGCCCCGTATTCATATATTTTTGACGGTACAGAGCCATATATCCTTGTTGTAAGAGGTACAATGGCAATATCTAATTTTTTGATTTCTTCATGTAAATCTTGTCGCGCCAGCATCCCATAAAAATAGATTTTTTTCGAAGGGTTTTGCTTAATGAACTCTTCTATTTGAGTTCGTTCCGCTCCATCTCCAAAAATATGTAATTCAATATTTAAATGGTCAATTTCAATTTTTTTGCATAATTCTAAAACACCTTGTGCAACGCCTAATAGTCCAGCATAGAAGAGTTTTATAGTTCCTTCCTTTTCCGTTTTTATTTCTGGAATTAGATCGTTTTGATTCACGGCGTGATCAGGGAAATTTTGATATAAATAACAGTCTTTATTTGGAATCAACGATCTGACATGGGTAATAATTTCATTTGATTGACCTAAAATAAGAGTTGCTTTTTGGTATATAAAAAACTCAAATTTTAGAGACACTTTGTGAGAAAGACTATTTACTTTCAAAGCCTTTAATTCTATTGCTGCCAAAGGCCACAGGTCTGAAACGTTTAGGATTATTTTTTTGCGTTTGAGCCAAAGTACAAAAACAGAAATAAAAGACAATAATAGTGGAGGCGATTGAACGACTACTTTATGGGGTGTTTTTTTGAACAAAAGGTAAAAGAAGATACAAGTAGTAAAAGAGAGTATCGATATCAATCGTATGAAAATATTTTTGCTATTACTGGGATAAATCCAAAGTCGTTTTACAATAATATTTTGAAACATTTCTTTCACAAAGAATTTCCCCTTGTATTCTGGGAATAGCTCACCTTTTGGATAATTTCCCAAAGGACAAAGTACTGTTACATTGTAATTATTTTGATTTAATTTTAATGCCAATTGCTCTATTCTATTGGCAGCAGCCCCTTTTTCCGGAGGATAATAATTGGATACAATGAGAATTTCTTCCATTATTTTTTGCTTAGTAAAATAGTAACGATTCGTTCAGATGTTTTTCCATCCCAAAGTTCTGGAATACCAGACTCTTTTTTTCCTTTTAGTAGAAATTCATTATAAACCTTTACTAAATTTTCTATTGAGGTGCCTACCAAGGTATTGGTCCCAATAGTCTCAGTTTCGGGTCTTTCTGTAGTGTTTCGCATTGTAAAACAAGGAATGTTCAAGATTGTTGTTTCTTCTGAAATTCCGCCAGAATCAGTAATTACAGCAAAACTATTTTGAATCAAATACATAAATGATAAGTACCCTTGTGGCTCAACAAATATTATATTTTTAAGGTTCAAGTTGTTTTCTCCCAATATAGATTTTGTTCTAGGATGTATAGGAAAAATAACTTTCTTATAACCAACCATTTTGTCAATTCCTAAAAGCAAGTTTATTAATGATTGTTCTTCATCTACATTAGAAGGGCGATGCAAAGTAAGGATAATATAGTTTTTAGATTCTAATTGATGTTCTTTCCAGAAAGAAGGAGGTGTAAATTTATTTTGATTTTGGTATAAAGTATCAATCATTACGTTGCCCACAAAATGAATTGCTGACTTATCTGCACCATTCCTTAATAGATTCTCAGAAGCGGTAATTGAAGTCGTAAAAAAATAATCCGAGATACTATCGGTAACCATTCTATTTATTTCTTCGGGCATTGTTAGATCACCGGAACGAATTCCAGCTTCTACATGGGCAACTTTTGTATTTAATTTTTTAGCAGTAATTGCGCAGGCCATAGTCGAATTTACATCTCCAACAACCAAAACAAGATCACAAGGGTTTTTAAGCAGTTCTTGTTCAAAAGCAACCATTATTGCAGCCGTTTGTTCAGACTGAGTTCCGCTTTTTACATCTAGGTTTATGTCAGGTAAAGGAATGTTAAGTTCCTCAAAAAAAGTGTCGCTAAGATTTTTATCATAATGCTGACCTGTATGCACTAAACGATATGTGATTTTTTCGCCACTGTCTTTTTTTTGTTCAATTGCTTTAATTATGGGTGCAATTTTTATAAAGTTGGGTCTAGCTCCTGCTATTATTGTGATTTTCATTTTATCATTGATTTAAACTGCTTCAATTTTCCACTTTTTCCTCTTTCCAAGGCATTTCTTCTAATAAAAAGGTAGTGTAAATTAGGTTCTAAATAAGTAGAAAACACAGTTTTAATGGTATTTATTTCGTTTTCGCTTAACTCAATGTCACTCGTATATTCTATTTCAAAAGTATCTAGTTTTGTTTGGGTAATAACAAACTCCTTAACATTTCCCTGATCTCCAAATAATTTTTTTGTAATCGAATAAAAGGTCATTCCAGGAGCTATTTTACCACTTGGTAATACTGCAATGTCGTTTGTGCGGCCAATTAATTTTTTTAGAATAGGGTTTTTTAGGGTGCTTTTTTCATCTAATACACCAATATCACCCACTTCATATCGAATCATAGGGTAGGCCTTGTTATAAAGTGAGGTAACAATAATTCTACCGGCTGTACCATGAGGTACAATCTGATTATTTTCATCCAGAATTTCAACAAAAAGTGTTTCTGCATTTACTTTCCATATACCTTTTGCATTCTCTAATGCAATAACATCTACTTCAGCGGCACCATATTCGTTTATAATCGGAATTCTAAAACGTTCTTCAAGTAACATTTTATCTTCTTCAAGAAGCATTTCGGAAGTAATGATGCATACTTTTAATGTTGGACAAATAGTGTCTAGAAATAAATTATTTTTCTTTAAATATTTTGCTAGAAGGACAATTGAACTAGTGTAGCCATTGATATAATCGAATTTGGTCTTCGAAAATTTCTGAACTATTTTTTCTAATCCCTTATCAGATAAATCAAAAATATTAAAACGATAGCGATGGCTCAAAAAATCTTTAAAGCGCAGTTTTTTATTTGATATAAAATCCAGAGGCATACCATAAAAACGGGCTTGATAGGAATGATTAAAATCAATGCCATGCCATTGAAAACGGCGTAAAATGTTTGCCCAGATCAGGGCGTGACAGTATTTATCTTTGGCAAATACAAATGGATTTCCACTGGATCCAGAAGTTTTATTGACAAAAACAGATTTTTCGGTATACCCTACAGATAGTATCTCCCGTAATGGTTTTTGAAAATCTTTTTTGGTCATAATGGGTAAATTATCCCATTTATCAAATGTATTTTCCCCAAAAAGCTGCCGATAATTTGAGTTGTTTTTTAAATGAAAATTGACAATTTCTGTTTTCTTTTGCTCAACATAAGAACCGTATTCCTCCTCGGGAATAGAAATTATTTTTCGTAACTCAGTTTTGGCTTCCTGTATAGGAAAACCGTTTAGTTTGAGTGCTAGGTTGAAAAGTTTCAACATTTGATAGAATAATTTTTATCAAAAATAATATTTAGCTAGAACTATTGAGGGTTAAAAGGTAACTTTTTAATATATAATTATTTTTTACGTTCAAAACCAATTATTTTTGCAACACAACTTTATAAAACTACACCATGAATATTTTATTACTAGGATCTGGAGGAAGAGAACATGCTTTTGCATGGAAAATGATTCAAAGTCCCCTTTGTGACACCCTTTTTGTAGCACCAGGAAACGCAGGTACTGCACAAATTGCAAAAAATATTGACATCAGTGCCACCGATTTTGACGCTATAAAAGCATTGGTAGTCAAAGAAAATATAAAAATGGTAGTGGTTGGACCAGAAGATCCTTTGGTAAAAGGGATTTATGATTTTTTCTCAAATGACAAGGATTTAAAAGATATCCCAGTAATTGGACCTTCAAAACTTGGTGCAACGCTAGAAGGAAGTAAAGAGTTTGCCAAAGAGTTTTTAATGAAACACAACATACCTACAGCGGCTTACGATAGTTTTACTGCCGAAACTGTTGAAAAAGGATGTCAGTTTCTAGAAACATTGCAACCTCCGTATGTACTAAAAGCAGATGGTTTAGCAGCAGGAAAAGGGGTTTTAATCATTCAGGATTTGGCCGAAGCCCAAGCTGAATTAAGAAATATGCTGGTACACCAAAAATTTGGTTCAGCAAGTTCAAAAGTGGTAATTGAAGAATTTCTAGATGGAATCGAACTAAGTTGTTTTGTACTTACTGATGGGAAAAGCTATAAAATTTTGCCAACAGCCAAAGATTACAAACGTATAGGCGAAGGTGATACAGGTCTAAATACAGGCGGGATGGGAGCAGTTTCTCCAGTACCTTATGTAGATGCCGTTTTGATGGAAAAAATAGAAACCCGTATAGTAAAGCCTACTATAGAAGGTTTTCAAAAAGATGGAATTCCGTATAAAGGTTTCGTATTTATAGGTTTGATCAATGTTAATAACGAACCAATTGTTATTGAATACAATGTGAGAATGGGAGATCCAGAGACCGAAGTTGTAATACCAAGATTAAAATCAGACTTGGTAGAATTGTTTTTGGCTGTAGCCAATGAAAAACTAAACGAGTTTAACCTTGAAGTTGATGAAAGAAGCGCAACGACGGTTATGATTGTTTCTGGAGGATATCCTGAAGATTTTGAAAAAGGCAAAGTAATTACAGGATTAGAAACGGTTACAGATTCTATCGTTTTTCATGCAGGAACCAAGTTAGATAATGGTAATGTTGTATCTAATGGAGGAAGAGTTATGGCAATTACTTCTTATGGAGATAATTTTCAAGAAGCTTTAGATAAGTCTTATAAAAATGTAAATCAACTACACTTTGATAAGATGAATTTCAGAAAAGATATTGGATTCGATTTAATCTAAAAACAAAAAAACTACTTAGATTTTAATTTTTATAAAAGTTAAAATCTAAGTAGTTTATATTTATAATGCTACAGGAGCTAAAATCTCTATCCTAAAAATGAATGAGCAGTAGTATCTTGATTTTCCTCTCCTTTTTCTTCATAAATTTTCAATTGTTTAACCCAGTAAACGATTGCTACAGCACAAATAATCATGAAGATCCAGTTGATGGTATTAGCACCAAACCATGTTTTAAGCTCTAATGAACGTAAAAAGTCTAAAGGAGCGAATAAAATGTTTACAAATAAGTATTGTATTCCTTCAAAAAATGATGTCATAATGAATATATTTTATTTTATTATTTTTTATGTTTTGGAGTCGAGAACATCAATAAAAAAATTTTCTAAAGAATCTTTTTTAATCTAGCTCATTTCCTTTTTAAACAAGTATTATATTTACAGTCACAAAAGTATAAAATATCCTTATGATAACAAGTGTTTTTAGAAAATCTACACCATTAAATTTTTCTTTAGTGGTTATTTTAATGTTGGTTTTCTTTTTTCTATATCAAATCCAAGAACCAACTTGGACGAATTCTGTTATTTCAATTCTTCAAAGAGTAGGACTATTTAGTATTTTATTGGGAACAGTTTTTCTTGCCAGTTTTATTTCAAAACGCAACGGATTGAGCAAAGACAGTACTTACACCGCTTTTTTTTGTTTTTTGTTTCTGCTTTTTTTTCCGGATTTATTCAATAACCCAAATCTGATTCTTGCTAATTTTTTTATACTGTTAGCCATTAGACGACTTGTTTCTTTACAAACATTAAAAGAAACAAAAGAAAAGCTTTTTGATGCTTCTTTATGGATTTTTGTAGCCGCATTATTTCAGTTTTGGAGTATTTTATATATTCTTCTGGTTTTTATATCAGTTATATTCCATGTATCTAGGGATTATAGAAACTGGGTTATTCCTTTTATTGCACTTTTTGCGGTTTCGATATTATTTATTTCATGCTCTTTGATCTTTGATATCAACAGTATTGCTTTTTTACAAAAAAACAGTAAAATCAATTTAAGCATAGATTACTTTACAAATAATTATCAAAATGCAGCTTTTTCTATTTATGCTACAGTGGCTTTATTTTTTGTAATATCTATGTTTTCAACACTTTCGAATAGACCTTTAGTGTTGCATTCTTCTTATAAAAAAGTGATTGCTTCTTTTTTTATAGGGATTTTAATTTTTGTATTATCGAACAACAAAAGCAATGAATTATTAGTTTTTACTTTTGCACCATTGGCGATAATGGCAACATCACATATCGAGATTGCTCAACCAAAATTAAAAGAAGAAATTGTAATGTTTGTGCTTTTGGCTTGTAGTTTATTTGCGTTCTTCTCTCAGTTATAATTTGTTTCCATAAGCTAGATCACCAGCATCTCCCAGTCCTGGAATAATGTAACTCTTGTCATTGAGTTTCTCGTCTAATGAGGCAATCCAAAGATGACAGGTATCAGGAAGATGTTTTTTTAGATACGAAATACCTTCTGGAGCGGCAATAATCACTGCAATATGAATTTCTTTAGGAGTTCCTCTTTCCATTAACTTATTAAAAACTGCTACTATAGATTGTCCAGTTGCGAGCATCGGATCTAGTAGAAAAACATTTTTGTTATTAATATCGGCAATAGCCTGATATTCTACTAAAATATCAAAATCAGCATCATGGTTAGGGTGGTGTCTGTAAGCCGAAATAAAACCATTTTCCGCATTGTCAAAGTAGTTTAAAAAACCTTGATGTAAGGTCAGTCCAGCTCTTAGAATAGAGCACAGAACTAATTGATCTGCAATTTCAGTAGTTTTTTTAACACCAAGAGGAGTTTGTATTTCGATAGCTTTGTAAGATAATGATTTACTCATTTCATAAGCCATAATCTCACCAATTCGTTCTATGTTTCTGCGAAAACGCATACTGTCATTTTGAACTTTTATATTTCTAATTTGGCTTAAAAAATGATTTAGCACACTATTATTTTCTGATAAATAATGAATTTCCATGAAGTAGGTGTTTGGTCCCGAAACGTCGGGATAATTTTTGGAGTTTTCTATAAACTATAAAAGTATAAAAAGTATCTTTGTATCACAAAAATGATAAAGATATGTTTTCTAAATTAGCTTATTCTGTTTTCGAACAAAGTATTAAAGATTATCACCAGTTTGATAATGTTGACCAACCTATAAACAATCCTTTCCCAAAAGATAAGTTTGAACATTTATTGTATTTAAAGAATTGGATTGATACCGTGCAATGGCATTTTGAAGACATTATTCGTGATCCAAATATTGATCCAGTTGCTGCTTTGACTTTGAAAAGAAGGATAGATGCTTCTAATCAAGAGCGTACAGATATGGTAGAATATATCGATAGTTATTTTCTTCAAAAATATAGTGATGTTGTTGTAAAAGACAATGCCAAAATCAACTCTGAAAGTCCTGCTTGGGCTTTTGACAGATTGTCTATCTTGGCTCTAAAAATTTACCATATGCAAGAGGAAGCAACTCGTGCTGAAGCTTCGCAAGATCATAGAGACAAATGTCAGGCAAAATTGAATGTTTTATTAGAACAAAGATCAGACTTGTCAACAGCGATTGATGATTTATTAAAAGATATTGAAAATGGTGATAAATTCATGAAAGTGTACAAACAAATGAAAATGTACAATGATGATGAATTGAATCCTGTTTTGTACCAAAATAAAAAGTAATAAAAATTATTTTAACCATTAAGGAATTAAGAATATTAAGTAAAGCTTAATGAAACTTAATTCCTTAATGGTTTTTTATACCAATTAGTTAATTGTCAAAAAAAATTAAACATATAGCTGTTATGAGACTCTCCGCAATGGGAGATGTCGCCATGACGGTTCCTGTTTTACGTGCTTTTGCAAATCAGTATCCAGAAGTAAAAATTACAGTTGTTTCCAGGCCTTTTTTTAAACCTTTTTTTGATGGAATTCCCAATCTTTCTTTTTTTGCTTTTGATGAAAAAGTAAGGCACAAAGGACCATTAGGATTATTTAGATTGTTTCAGGATTTAAAAGTATTAAAGATCGACGCTTTCGCCGATTTGCACAATGTCTTGCGATCAAAAATTGTACGGACATTTTTTGCTTTAAGCGGAAAAAAAATAGCTTCGGTAGACAAAGGAAGAGAAGAGAAAAAAAGCTTGACTCGTCCCGAAAATAAAATTTTTAAGCCATTGACCACCATGTTTGAACGACACACTAAAGTGTTTGAAGAGCTTGGTTTTTCTGTGAATTTAGCGAATCCAATATTTCCTAAAAAAGCCGTTTTAGATTCTGAGATTCTGAATCTAATAGGTAATTCACAACAAAAATTAATTGGTGTTGCACCTTTTGCACAATACAATTCCAAAGTATATCCTCAGGATTTGATGCAAAAAGTAATAGATATTCTAGCATTAGATCAAAACAATACCATTTTGCTTTTTGGTGGCGGAAAAAAAGAAATCGAAATTTTGAATACGATGAGTTCCGGGAAAGAGAATGTCATCAATATGGCTGGAAAAATAAAGTTTCAGCAGGAATTGCAACTTATATCAAATCTAGACGTAATGCTTTCAATGGATTCCGGAAATGCCCATATTGCGGCAATGCTTGGGGTAAAAGTCATTACACTTTGGGGTGCAACACATCCTTATGCCGGATTTTCTCCTTTTAATCAACCATTGGAAAACGCATTGGTTTCGGATAGGGATTTGTATCCAAAATTACCAACATCTGTTTACGGCAATAAAAAAGTAGACGGTTATGAAGATGCTATGCGAACTATTGCTGTAGATGACATAGTTTCTAAAATTTAAACTGCATTTTTCAGGTAATTAACCCAAAAAATGCAGTTTAATTTAAGCCACTAAGTTATATTCTCCATTCAAATCAAGAAGAAAATAACCTATTATTTTCTTTTTTTTCCTATCTACAACAATTACAACAAAATTATTTTCTTTTTCGGTAAACAGTAGAATGTGCTCAAATTCTCCTGTCGAGTTGCGGTAAATTTTATGTATTAATTCCTGTTCTTTAATTTTTTTGGATACAGTTTTAGCCGATTTTAATTTGTCTACATATGGCCAAATATTAAAAATAATCACTTCTGCGGGTGCTATTTCTTTCATTTTTCCAATCATTGTAGATTTGTATTTTTCTTTTGTAAGTAGCTTGGGTTCTTTTTTGTTTCTCGATTTTTTAATTATAATGATGGCACACAAAAAAGCTGTTATTACAAAAAGCGAAATAAAATACAGGTGAATGTGGTGATGGATTGTCATGGCATTTTATGTATTAGTTAGTATTAGGCTCAACTCAATTTGATCTACCTTAAAATCAGGCAGATTGTGATGGTCATAATTATTCTACTAATATAATAAAAATCAAGACTTTATTAAAATAAAAAACTTCCCTTTTCAGAGAAGTTTTTGTTAATTATTTATTTTTATTTTATACATCATCAAAGTCTACTCGTATGCTAGGAGTAGTTGGATGCGCTTGACAAGTCAGTATTAAACCTTCTTCGATTTCGCTATCAGTAAGAATAGAGTTTTTCTTCATTAATGCTGCTCCAGAAGTTACACGAGCCAAACAACTGCTGCAAATACCTCCTTGACAAGAATATGGTGCATCAATTCCTTGTTTTAGGGACGCCTCAAGAATGGTTTGCTTTTGTGACATTTCAAAAGTTGTTTCTTCATCATCGACCATAACAGTGATTTTAGAGTGCCCAACTAACGCTTCTTGAATAGTATTTTCGTGTGAAGAGGTTTTGAAAAGCTCGAATTTTACAGCTGAGTCTTTCACGTTTTTTTCTTTCAAAATACCAGAAACCGTATTGATCATTTCTTCTGGTCCACACAAGTAGAATTTTTCAAAATCTAATGCTGAGTGTTTATTATTCAAAACAAAGTTTACTACAGATTTGTCAATTCTACCAAAAACAGCATTTTCGACATTAGCTTGACTATAAACATAATGTATAAATAAGCGTCCTACATATTGCAATTGCAAATCGTGCAATTCTTGGTGAAAAATGGTTTCTTCAGGAGATTTGTTTCCATAAACGAGAACAAAAGAACTTTTTGGTTCGCTTTTTAAAACTGATTTTATAATTGATAAAACAGGAGTAATCCCGCTACCAGCTACAAAAGCAATATAATTTTTTTGACGGTCTATTTCAGGTTCAAAAATAAATTTTCCTTCTGGTTTTCCTACTTCAAGTACATCACCCGCTTTCAATTTACTATTGGCAAATTGAGAAAAAGCGCCATTCTTTACGGCTTTTACCGCAATTCGTAATTCTCCGCTTGTAGGAGCAGAACAAATAGAATAGGCACGACGGATTTCTGTATTATCTAATGTCAGTCGTAAATTAATGTATTGACCGGCTATAAAAGTATAATTGGATTTTAATTCTTCGGGCACATTAAAAAGTATAGAAACAGCGTCTTTGGTTTCGCGTTTTACTTCTTTTACAATCAGTTTTAGGAAAGATGGCATAGGAATATTTTTTTTTGCAAAAGTAATAAAACTATTTAGGATTGAAAGGATTTGATACAATTCAAGTTTAAATTCTATTTGTTTTTGTAACATTTTCCTACCCCAAACTACTTATTGCAAAACCAAACTAAATAACCATGTTTACAAAATTTATTTATCTCGAGTGGAAATCCTTCACGAGATCAGCTTCTTTCACTTCGAATTTAGCTTTAAAAATTTTAATGGGATTTCTGGTCCTATATTTTGCATTAGTTTTTTTAGCATTAGGAGTTGGGTCTTTTTATATCCTAAAGGAAATGAAATTAGATCCTTTGGTAACCATAAACAAGTTCTTAATTTATTATTTTTTGATGGACTTGATTATTCGGCTTTTGTTGCAAGCGATTCCGGTAATGAATATTCGTCCATTATTGACTATGCCGTTCAAGCGATCAACAATTGTACATTTCTCTTTAGGGAAAACAGGATTGTCTTTTTTTAATTTGGTTCATGCTTTTTTCTTTCTGCCTTTTTGTGCGGTTTTAATTTATGAAGGTTATGATGTAATTAGTGCATTACTTTGGTTAATTGCTCTTTATTCTATAGTATTTGCGAATAATTTCTTGAATATTTTATTGAATAACAAAGACAACTTGTTAGGTGTTTTTATCACAGTCGTTGTGATTTTGGCGGGTTGTCAATATTACAAACTTTTTGATGTTACGCTTTACAGTTATCCATTTTTTGAAGCATTATTCCATACCAAATGGGCTTTTTTACTGCCAGTCGCAGTTGTGATGGGGTTGTATTATTGGACATATAATTACCTAAAAGGAGATTTGTATCTTGATGCAGGACTATCTGCTAAAAATGATATTGCCAAAACGGAAAATCTAACATGGTTGAACCAATTTGGAACATTAGGGACATTCTTAAAAAATGACATTAAATTAATCAAAAGGAATAAACGTTCAAAAACCACTGTTGGTTTAAGTGTGATGTTCTTGTTTTATGGGCTACTATTTTTCAATAGCAATTCACATCAACCTCCAGTGATGCAAATTTTTGCTGGAATATTTGTATCGGGCGGATTTTTATTCACTTTTGGTCAGTTTGTACCAAGTTGGGATAGTTCTTATTATCAATTGATGATGACACAAAATATTCCATACAAAGGTTATTTGAATTCAAAATGGTGGCTGATTGTAATGGGTACAGCAGTTTCAACCATTTTAGCTTCCTTTTATTTATATTTTGGCTGGCAAGTATATCTTACCATAGTTGCAGGAGCCATTTATAATATTGGTGTAAACTCGCATTTGGTATTGTTAGGAGGTGCATTTACAAAAACGCCAATAGATTTATCAATGTCAAAAGGTGCATTTGGAGACAAAAAAGGTTTTAATGTAAACACGATGTTACTTTCAATTCCCAAATTAATACTGCCATTAGTATTATATTGGCTGGGCTCATATATAATAAGTCCAAAATTAGGTTTGGCTTTTGTGGCTCTTGCGGGAGTATTAGGATTTATGTTTAGAAATAGCGTTTTCTCAATAATTGAAAAAATTTATAAAAAGGAGAAATATAAAACCATTGCAGCTTACAAACAAAAGGGTTAATAAAAAATCACTTTTCAGAGTGTTTAACCCAAAATCACAATCTAAAATCTAAAATAACCATGATACAAGTAAATAATCTTTCCAAAGAATATAACGGAACTACCGTATTGAATATAGAGTCATTAGAAATTCCAAAAGGACAAAGTTTTGGATTAGTAGGAAATAATGGAGCTGGGAAAACCACTTTTTTTAGTTTGTTATTGGATTTAATTCAGCCAACAAAGGGAAATATTTTAAATAATGAAGTTCAGGTAAGTACCAGTGAGAATTGGAAACCTTTTACAGCTTCTTTTCTGGACGAGAGTTTCTTAATAGGATATTTAACTCCCGAAGAATACTTCTATTTCATAGGAGATTTAAGAGGAGAAAATAAAGCTGATGTTGATGCTTTATTGGCTAAACATGAAGAATTTTTTAATGGTGAAATCCTTAAAAACAAAAAATATTTACGCGATTTATCTAAAGGGAACCAAAAGAAAGTGGGTATAATAGCTACTTTAATTGGTAATCCAGAAGTAATTATTCTAGATGAACCTTTTGCGAATTTAGATCCCACAACAGTAAATAGATTGAAAAAAATTATTAGAGAATTGGCTGATAACCCTAATATTACAGTACTCGTATCAAGTCATGATTTACAGCACACAGTTGATGTTTGTGATAGAATTGTTGCTTTGAATAAAGGAGAATTGGTCAAAGACATGCCAACTTCAAAAGAAACATTACAGGAATTAGAATTGTTTTTTGCGGTTTAAATTTATATATATTTCAAAAAGAAACGTATTTTTACCAGTCATATACTAAAATACTTTTTTAAAAGTTTAATGACTTAAACGTTTGCCCTTGGATAGTAATAAGCCAAAATATATTTTATCAGTACTATTTTTATCTTTCTTGATAGCCTGTTCTACCAAGAAGGATACTTTTTTGGCTAGAAATTCCCATGCCTTAAGCACAAAATATAATATTTTATATAACGGACAAATTGGTCTAGATAAAGGCCTTAAAGGAATTAATGATAATACGGCTGAAAATTTTTGGAAGCGTTTACCTGTCGAGAAAATGCAACTCAAAGATGAGTTGCCAGCCGCAGATGGAAAATCTAAAAATGCTGATTTTGAACTCGCTGAAGCCAAAGCAACCAAAGCGATTCAAAAACATTCCATGAATATTGATGGAAGAGAAAAGAATTATCAAATAGACGAAGCTTATTTGTTACTTGGAAAAGCAAGGTATTATGATCAGAGATTTATTCCTGCTTTAGACGCTTTCAATTACATTTTATACAAATATCCCAACAGTAGTAATATTTATGAAGCCAAAATTTGGCGTGAAAAAACCAATATTCGTTTAGGGAATGATGCATTAGGAATAAAAAATATTTCTAAACTTATAGAGGATAGTAAGTTAAGCAAACTAAAAAATAATAAGTTAAACAAACAGGAATATGCAGATGCGAATGCAATTTTAGTTAGTGCATTTTTGGATATTGAACAAAAAGACAGTGCAATAGTAAAATTAAAATTAGCCAATAAATTCACAAAGCGTAATGAAGATAAAGAGAGATATTCTTTTTTATTAGGGCAGTTGTATGAAGAATCAGGGCAAAAGGATAGTGCCATTTATTTTTATCAGACAGTTATTGATATGAATAGAAAGGCAGAAAGAAAATTTGTGATTCAAGCTTATGCCAAAAAAGCGAAACTCAACAATTATAAAAACGAGGACTATGATTTGTTTGTCGAAAAATCCAAAAAGATTATGGAAGACAGAGAAAACAGACCCTACCTAGATGTTATATATCATAATATTGGAATTTTTTATGATAATAATAATGATAAAAAAATGGCATTAGATTATTATAATGCTTCATTAGAGGCAAAATCTACAGATGCTTATTTGAATGCGTCCAATTATAGAAATATAGGAAATCTATACTTTAAAGATACAGATTATCTAAATGCCGCAAAAAACTACGATAAGTCTTTGGCCTTAATGGATGTGAAGTCCAGAGAATTTCTTAAAATTCAAAAAATCAGAAAAGACCTTGATGAAGTCATACTCGATGAAGCTATTGCCAAAAAGAATGACAGTATTATCTATGTAGCCGGATTAAAGGAACCAGAGCAAATTATTTATTTCGAAAATTATATTCAAAAATTAAAGAGTAGAGACGAACTAAAAAAACTTTTAGAGGATAAACAAAAAAAGATAGAAAATAACATTGCCATTAACAGCGCTTCAAATGTGCAAGATGGGGCTATTTCTAATAAAAATATAGGAGCACCTAATAAAATATCAGGAGTTGTGCCACCAGATAATAATAATTCTCAAGAAAAAGAAAAGATAAATACTTTCTATTTCTATAATCCAAATACTGTGGCATATGGTAAGTTAGAGTTTAAAAAGAGATGGGGAAACAGAACTCAAGTTGGTTATTGGAGATTATCGGCAATTGCAGCACCAGTTGCTAATAATAATCCTGATGCAAATAAAACAGAAGTTGAAACAGATGCGAAAACTGCTCCAGTAGCGGTAAACGAAAAATATACTACGGATTATTATATGAAGCAACTTCCAAAATCGCAAACGGTTGTTGACAGTCTGGTTAAAGAAAGGAATTCAGCCTATTATAGACTTGGAGTTACTTATAAAGAAAAATTTAAAGAATATGATTTGGCCAGTAACAAACTGGAACAATTATTACTGTTCAATCCAGAAGAGAAATTAATACTTCCTACAAAGTATAATTTATATAAGATCTATCAAATCACAAATAGCGCCAAAGCTGAAGCGTTGAAGAATGAGATAACGACTCAATATCCAAATTCTCGTTACGCAAACATAATTAACAATGCGGGTTCAAATAATGAAATCGTACAAGATACACCCGAAGGTGTGTATAATAAATTATATAGGTTATACGAAGAGGAATATTTTACATCCGTATTAAAACAAGTAGATGGTTTAATAGAAAATTTTTCTGGCGATCCAATAATTTCAAAATTCGAATTGCTAAAAGCATTTACCATTGGAAAATTATATGGACTTGATGCTTACAAAACAGCGATACGATACGTGGCTGATAATTATGCCACTACCGAAGAAGGGAAGAATGCTATTGAAATTCTTAAAACACAAATTCCATCTCTGGAACAAATGAATTTCAGTACAGCCGAATCAAAGAATTGGAAGGTTATTTTTAGAATTGCCAATAATGACGAGAAAAGTGCTGCAGCAATTGAGAGTAAGTTAGCGTTGTTTTTTGCAAATGAAAATGTTGAAAAGCTAAGATATAGCTGTGATCCCTATAACGAAAAAGAAAGTTTTATTTCGATTCATGGAATACACACAGAGGCTTATGCCAAATTTGTAGCGACCCTTTTGGCCGAAAACATTAAATACAAAATAAATCAACCAGGAATTGCTATTTCTAATGAAAACTACAAAATAGTTCAAATCAAAAAAAATCTTGAAGATTATCTTTCACTAAAAAAACCTTAATTATGTTTGAAAAAAAACCAAAATCTTTGACAGATCTTTTAGGGAAAACAAATAGAATTGTTGAGGAAACTATAATGAGGGGAGATATTGTTTCTCAAGCTGATTTTAGACTAGACGGATCGCTTGTAGGCAATTTCTCTTCAAACGGAAAGTTAGTAATTGGTCCAGCGGGGAGTGTGATAGGAGAGATAATTTGTCAAAACGCAGATATAGAAGGTAAGTTTGAAGGTAAAATGAAGGTTGATGATACTTTAAACATAAAAGCATCGGCCATAATTATTGGTGATGTCACAGTTGGAAAACTATCTGTAGAACCAGGAGCTGTCTTTAGCGCAACCTGTATTATGAAACCCAATTCTACACAAGGGATCACAAATGACAACCAATAATAATCCTAAGAAAAACAATTATAATAAATGGTTGGCCTTAATTAATATCCCAATCCAAATGGGAGTTATTATATTTTTGTTTTCCTATCTGGGAAACTGGCTCGACGACAATCATCCTAGTACAAAAGTGTATTATGTAAAAATTATGGTGATGATAGGTGTTTTTTTAGCCTTATATAATGTCATCAGGCAAGTAAACGAAATCAATAAAAAGTAATCATATAATGAATTTTAAAAAGGTCTTACCATTTATAACTTTGTTAAGCATTGTCCTTGCAATTTATCTCATTCATAGAATTATTTTTTATACTTTCAATATAGATACTAACACATTTAAGTATTCTTTAGAAGAACTTTATCTGTTTTTCTCCCTTTTATCAGTCATTATTTTTAAAGTATTGCTAATTGTAAAAGAAAAAAGTTTTGACAATGTTGGAATGTCTTTTCTTTTGGCTACAAGTATAAAAATGATTTTTTGTTACTTGATAGTTAGACCATTATTGCAAATTCCCAAGCCCAATAACCCGACAGAACGGATAAATTTTTTTGTCTTATTTATTGTCTTTTTAGCAATTGAAACACTTTTTACAATACGATTAGTTAACGAAAAAGCGTAAATACACGATATGACATAAAAATGTTTGAAAAATTTAAATTTATATGCTTTTGAGTATTAATAAAAAATGTACATTTGCACCAAATTTTAGAATCGTAAAAAATTTAGATATTTAACAGATATGGTGATTTCAAACAAGGCACTTAGATTTTTTATAGCGACTTTCGTTATATGTCTTCCTTTTATTAGTATGGCAAACCCTGAAACGGATACTACAAAAGTTCAAACTGCAGTAGCTCATGAAGGGACTGAAGCAAACCACGAAGCGCATGCTGAACCAACAGATGTGAAATCTAAAGTAAAAGCATTTGTAAAGCACCACGTTTTAGATTCTCATGAATTTTCTTTTTTCCAAGATGATGAAACAGGAGTACACTATGGTTTTTCATTACCAGTTATTATTTGGGACAATGGATTGCAAATTTTCTCTTCTTCAAAATTTGAGCACGGAGAAGCTGTTGCCGAATCAAATGGAAATTTCTACAAATTAAACCACCACGACGGAAAAATTTACAAAACTGATGCTGCCGGTACAATTACCGAAGATGAAAAAACAGGACACCCTACAAATGTACGTCCTTTGGATTTTTCAATTACAAAATCAGTTTTATCAATAATGATTGCTGCTGTTTTGATGTTTTTCATTTTTACAGGTTTAGCAAAATCTTATGCTAAGAATAATGGAATCGCTTCAGGTGGAGCTCGTATTTTTGAGCCATTGGTATTATTTATCCGTGATGAGATTGCAATTCCAAACATTGGAGAGAAACATTATAAAAGATACATGAGTTATTTATTGACTATCTTTTTCTTTATTTTATTTTTAAATATTTTTGGTCTAATGCCATTTGGTATCAACGTTACCGGAAATCTTACTATTACTTTTTCATTGGCAATCCTTACTTTTTTAATTACAAACTTTACTGCTAATAAAGAGTATTGGGGTCATATTTTCTGGATGCCAGGTGTACCAAAACCAATGAGAATTATTTTGGCTCCGATTGAGTTATTAGGTATTTTTATTAAACCATTTTCATTAATGATACGTTTGTACGCTAATATTTTTGCGGGACATATTGTATTAATGAGTATTATTGGTTTAATGTTTATATTTAAAAGTTGGTTAGGAAGTAGTTTATCATTTGGATTGTCATTTGCACTTTCTATTCTTGAAATATTGGTTGCATTTTTACAAGCTTATATATTTACGATGTTGTCTGCACTTTATTTTGGTTCAGCAGCACAAGAACACGGGCATGAAGAGTCGCACATTTAATTTTAATGTTTAATTTTTAATTATATATATTATGGAAATTCCACAAATCGTAGGAGCAGGATTGATCGTTATCGGAGCAGGTTTAGGTATTGGTAGAATCGGTGGTTCAGCAATGGACGCTATCGCTCGTCAACCAGAAGCTTCTGGAAAAATCCAAACTGCAATGCTTATTGCAGCTGCACTTATTGAAGGTATTGGTTTTGCTGCGTTATTCGCATCTTAATTAAAACTAAAAAAGAACAATAGTTACAACGGTTGGTTGTAACTATTGTTTTAATTAAATGTCGAAAATTATATTAAACAGATTAAATTTTATTTTTTAAAATAGAATTTACACTATACAATTTATAAAAAATGGAAAAGTTAATAAATCAGTTTGAGTTCGGTTTGTTTTTCTGGCAAGTATTAATATTTGTTGGGTTAATATTGTTATTGAAAAAATTCGCTTGGAAACCTATCCTTGATGCAGTAAACGATAGAGAAGAAGGAATTAAAAATGCTTTGCTTTCTGCTGAAAACGCTAGAAAAGAAATGCAAAATTTACAAGCAGACAACCAACGTATTTTACAAGAAGCAAGATTAGAGCGTGACAACATGCTTAAAGAAGCTCGTGAAATGAAAGAGAAAATGGTTGAAGATGCTAAAAATGAAGCTCAAGCTCAAGGACAAAAAATGATCGATCAAGCTAAAACGGCTATTGAGAGTGAAAAAAATGCAGCTATGGCAGAATTGAAATTACAAGTTTCTACATTGTCTCTTAGTATTGCTGAAAAATTATTGAAAGATGAATTATCTAACAAAGAAGCTCAAACTAAATTGGTTGAGAAAATGTTAGGTGACGTTAAATTGAACTAATTATGGCAAGTACTAGAGCAGCAATTCGTTATGCGACTGCAATTTTAGATTTATCTAGTTCTAAAGGTGTATCTGAAGTTGTGAATAATGACATGAAATCTATTGCTTCAACAATTAAAGGTAATGAGGAGTTGAATACTTTTATTCAAAACCCAACTATAAAAGTAGAAGTAAAAGAGAAAGCACTTTTAGAAGTTTTTGCTGGTGTGGATAATGTAACTAAAGGATTGCTTCATTTGTTATTTGAAAACAAAAGATTCGAAATTCTGGATGTTATTGCATTAGAATACAGTAAATTATTTGATGTTAAGAATAATGTTGAAGTAGCAAAAGTAACTACAGCTATAGCTATGGATGCTGCACTTGAGGCTAAAGTTTTGGCTAAGATTGCAACCCTTTCAGACAAAAAAATTACAATAGAAAGTATAATAGATCCTTCTATCATTGGAGGTTTTATTTTAAGAATAGGCGATCAGCAGTATAATGCTTCAGTTGCCAACAGATTACAAGTATTAAAAAGAGAGTTAAGTAATTAGTTTTATTACACATTTAAGTGTCTAAATTATAAATTAAGATGGCGGAAATCAAACCTGCTGAAATTTCAGCAATATTAAGAAAGCAAGTCGAAGGTTTTGAATCTGGTGCTACGCTAGAGGAAGTAGGAACAGTACTTCAAGTTGGAGATGGTATTGCTCTTATTTATGGGCTTTCAAATGTTCAATACGGTGAATTAGTTGAATTCGAAAACGGATTAGAGGCTATCGTTTTGAACCTTGAACAAGACAATGTTGGTGTGGTACTTTTAGGACCATCAACAGGAATCAAAGAAGGATCTACTGCAAAAAGAACTCAACGTATTGCATCTCTTAAAACAGGAGAAGGAATGGTAGGACGTGTAGTGAACACTCTTGGTTTTCCAATTGACGGAAAAGGACCAATTGGTGGTGAATTATTCGAAATGCCTTTAGAAAGAAAAGCTCCTGGAGTTGTATTCCGTCAACCAGTTACTGAGCCATTGCAAACAGGAGTAAAAGCTGTTGATGCTATGATCCCTGTAGGTAGAGGACAACGTGAGTTGGTTATTGGTGACCGTCAAACAGGAAAATCAACTGTTTGTATCGATACCATCTTAAATCAAAAAGAATTTTACGATGCTGGAAAACCAGTATTTTGTATCTATGTAGCTATTGGTCAAAAAGCTTCTACAGTTGCAGGAATTGCAAAAACGTTAGAGGAAAAAGGAGCAATGGCTTATACAGTGATCGTTGCAGCTAATGCTTCTGATCCAGCTCCAATGCAAGTATATGCTCCTTTCGCAGGTGCTGCAATTGGTGAATATTTTAGAGATTCAGGTCGTCCAGCTTTAATTGTTTATGATGATTTATCTAAACAAGCTGTTGCTTACCGTGAGGTTTCACTTTTATTAAGAAGACCACCGGGACGTGAGGCTTACCCTGGAGACGTTTTCTACTTACACTCTCGTTTATTAGAAAGAGCTTGTAAAGTTATCGCTGATGACAGTATCGCTAAAAATATGAACGATTTACCTGATTCATTAAAAGGTATCGTTAAAGGTGGTGGTTCATTGACTGCTTTACCAATTATCGAAACTCAAGCAGGTGACGTATCAGCATATATCCCAACAAACGTAATTTCGATTACAGATGGTCAAATTTTCTTGGATGGAGATTTGTTTAACTCAGGGGTTCGTCCAGCAATCAACGTAGGTATTTCTGTATCTCGTGTTGGAGGTAATGCTCAAATTAAATCAATGAAAAAAGTATCAGGTACTTTAAAATTAGATCAAGCACAATTCCGTGAATTGGAAGCGTTTGCTAAATTTGGATCTGATTTGGATGCTGTTACATTAAACGTTATCGAAAAAGGAAAAAGAAACGTTGAGATCTTGAAACAAGGTTTGAACGATCCTTATACTGTTGAAGACCAAGTTGCAATTATTTATGCTGGTTCTAAAAACTTATTAAGAGATGTTCCTGTAAATAAAGTAAAAGAATTTGAGAAAGATTTCTTGGAATTCTTGAACAACAAGCACAGAGCTACTCTTGATGCTTTGAAAGCAGGAAAATTGACAGACGAAATTACAGATGTAATTGAAACTGTAGCAAAAGAAATTTCAGCGAAATATAACTAATTAGATGATTCGTAAATTAGATAATTAGAGAATGTTTTAGCATTATTCTAATTATCTAATTTTAAAATTGTCACATTTTCTAATTTACAAATGGCAAACTTAAAGGAAATCCGTAATAGAATTACTTCCATTTCATCAACGATGCAAATCACATCGGCAATGAAAATGGTTTCTGCAGCAAAGCTGAAGAAAGCACAAGATGCGATCACAGCAATGCGCCCTTATGCCGAAAAATTAACTGAATTATTACAAAATCTTTCAGCTACACTTGAAGGTGATGTTGGAGGAGAATTTACAACACAACGTGAAGTAAAAAAAGTTTTACTTGTTGCCATAACTTCAAACAGAGGTTTGTGTGGAGCATTTAATTCGAATGTAATTAAAGAAGCTAAAAGCCGTTCTGAATATTATGCTGGAAAGCAAGTTGATGTTTTTGCTATAGGTAAAAAAGGTAATGATATATTATCAAAAACACTAAAAGTTATTGATAATCAAAGTACTATTTTTGATCATTTATCATTTGATAATGTGGCTGCAATTGCAGATACATTAACTCAAAAATTTGTTACTGGTGAATATGATAGAATAGAGTTGATTTACAATCAATTCAAAAATGCTGCGACACAAGTTGTTCTAACAGAGCAATTTTTGCCATTGGCACCTATAAAATCGGACAAAGCAGTTTCTACTGGTGATTATATTTTCGAACCTTCAAAAGAGGAAATAGTTTTAACATTAATTCCTAAAGCATTGAAAACTCAATTGTTTAAAGGAATTCGTGACTCATTTGCTTCAGAACACGGAGCGCGTATGACTGCAATGCACAAAGCAACAGATAACGCAACCGAGTTGAGAGATCAATTGAAATTGACATACAATAAAGCCCGTCAAGCAGCTATTACTAATGAAATCCTTGAGATTGTTGGTGGAGCAGAAGCATTGAAAGGATAATTTATAAAATGCATAAAATGAAAAAAGAGCCGAATGGCTCTTTTTTTTTGCTTTGTTTTTAGGAACAAATAGCTTTATAATCCTTATATGCTCTATGTTTAAGGGTGTATTATAGCTTTTCCCTGTGCTTTGTTTTTAAGGAACAAATAGCTTTATAATCCTTCTGCTCTATGTTTAAGGGTGAACTTAGCTTTTCCCTGTGCTTTGTTTTTAGGAACAAATAGCTTTATAATCCTTTATGCTCTATGTTTAAGGGTGTATTTTAGCTTTTCCCTGTGCTTTGTTTTTAGGAACAAATAGCTTTATAATCCTTTTTGCTCAATTTTTTAAGGGTGAATTTTAGCTTATCCCCATGCTTTGTTTTGTGGGGATCAATTAGCTTTATAAACCCCTTTATCTAAATTTTGTTATACAAATGTCGGTCATTATGAAGGTTTGTACAATACCCACTTTTAGTGATTTTTCAATAAATTTTCTTCTCTTTTCTGAATGGTTCTTTTTTGTTTATTTTTGTTCTTTCTATTTTTAAATTCTATTCAATTGAAAGCCGTAGAACTCACCACAATTTCAGAAATGCTTGCTCAAATAGGAGTAATGCGACATTTATATCCAAAACTTACTTTGGAAAAATATGAAAGTTATTTAAAGGAAATGGTTCCTCATAATTATAAGCAATTAGCTGTTTTTGAAGATGAAATTTGTGTAGGAGTGACCGGTTTTTGGACAGCTATGAAACTATGGACGGGTAAGTATATCGAAATAGATAATTTTATTGTTCATTCAGATCACAGAGCAAAAGGAGTTGGTAAAATGATGACCGATTATATTGATGCTAAAGCGAAAGCTGAAAATTGCAATGCCATTGTTCTAGATGCTTTCACCGGAAATTTTACAGCTCATCGTTTTTATTATAACCAAGGTTATGCACCTAGAGGTTTCCATTTCTTGAAAATACTAGATGAAGAAGGATTAACTTAAATAAAGAAAAAATGAAAGTTGGTTTTAAGAAATATGTTTTTTTATTGATTTTTGCTGGCTTTTCCCATGTTGTTTTAAGTCAAAAGCTCGGAACTGTTTTTCCTCAGCAAATAGCAGAAGTATATTATCAGCGATGTAAAGGAGATTCTGTAGTAATCGAAACTCGTTTTAACATTAGATTCAAAAAACCGCTTTCGGCAAATATTCAACTTCAGAAAATTTATTTTCATTATCAAGAAGCAGGTTTTGAGCTAAAACCCAATACTATTTATGTTGCCTATTTTTATTCAAAAAGTAGTAAACAAGATTATATTATGGATTCCGATTCAACCAAAGAATATGGAAATAAACCACCACTGATAGCAAAACCAAAATTTGACTTAAAAGCTAATGAAGCTGTAGTAAAATATCTAAAAAATGGAAAAACCTACTATTATAAAATTACCAATGTAAAAGAATTACCAATGATTGTTTATCCTACGATGAATAAATAAAAGAATTAGTTATTTTTGTGTTATAATTAATAAACAGACAGTACATTTTGGGATTATATAAAAAACTTTTTCAACAAACGGCCATTTACGGGCTTGCAACAGTAATACCAAGGATGTTCAGTTTCTTGTTGGTACCATTGTATACAGGATTGCTTCCACAAGAAGAGTACGGAAAAGTATCAATTATATTTGCTTGGATGATTTTTTTCAATGTAATCCTAGCCTACGGAATGGAAACTGCTTTTTTTAGATTTTATAATAATAAAAATGAAAACAAAGCAAGCGTAGTAGAAACTACAACTGTTTCTATTTTTTGGTCTACGATTCTTTTTGTTTTTATAGCATTATTGTTTCGAAATTCGTTGGCTCAATGGTCTGGAGTAGACACTCAATACATTACGTATTCTATTTGGATTTTGGCTTTAGATGCTTTGGTTATTGTTCCATTTTCTAAGTTAAGAGCTAATCAAAGACCCAAGTTTTATGCATTAATCAAAATTGGGAATGTTGTAGTTAATCTATCGTTTAACCTATTCTTTTTGATATATTTACCAAGCGTTTCGGTATCTCAGCCGGACAGTTTTTTGAGTTCCGTTTATATTGACAACTTTCAAATTGGTTATATTTTCCTTGCCAATATTATTGCTAGTTTTTTAACTTTCATTGTGCTTTTCCCTGATTATTTTGCCATCAAATGGAAATTTGATTATGAGCTTTGGAAACGTATGATGCGTTATGGATTACCTATTATGATCGCCGGAATTGCTTTTGCAATCAACGAACAATTTGATAAAATTCTCTTGGGGGATCTATTACCAGCCAATATTGCCAAAGCACAAGTAGGTGTATATTCCGCTTGTTATAAGTTGGGTCTGTTTATGGTTTTGTATCGAACAGCTTATACGTTAGGAATTGAGCCTTTCTTTTTCAGTCATGCTTCTAATGATAATGCCCAAGAAACTTACGCAACGATTACCAAATATTTTGTGATTTTTGGTTCCTTTATATTATTATCAGTAATAGTATTTGCAGATATTTTAAAACAAGTTATGATACCCAACTCTTCATATTGGGAAGCAATGAAAGTGGTGCCACTGATTATTTTAGCCAATTTTTTTCTGGGTATTTATACGAACCTTTCAGTTTGGTATAAATTGATTGATAAAACCTATGTGGGAGCTTATATTTCTATAGTTGGTGCAGTAGTAACTTTGGCATTAAACTATTTATTGATTCCTAAATACGGTTATTATGGTTCAGCGATTGCTACTATTTCTGCCTACGGAAGTATGATGTTTATTTCTTATTATCTAGGAAATAAGTATTACCCAATTCCTTATGACAAGAAAAAGATAGTTGGTTATCTTACGTTATCTACTGGTTTTTCATGTATTTCTTTTTATGGTTTTAGAGAGAATTATTATATCGGAATCTTGCTTCTAGGAATATTTCTGGGATTTATATACTACAATGAAAAAGAAACACTTTTACGAATTTTAAAACGTCCAATAAAAAATTAGGAGCTATTTCCTGTTTCAGATGTAATCTTTAAATTATTATAAAGGGATTTCTACTGTAAACGAAGCTCAATTAACTCCAGTTGAAATAAAAGTTAAGTGAAGTAATCAGGGCTAGGATATCTCGTAATCAACAATATTTATATTAAAAAAAGAATGAAAATAAACATTATCAATAAATCACAACACGCACTCCCAAACTACGAAACGATTGCTTCTGCCGGGATGGATTTAAGAGCTAATTTAACTCAGCCTATAACATTGCAGCCTCTGGAAAGAACCATTGTAAAAACGGGTCTTTTTATAGAATTGCCTATAGGTTATGAAGCTCAAGTACGCCCTAGAAGCGGATTGGCTGCAAAAAATGGCATAACTGTTCTTAATGCGCCCGGAACAGTCGATGCTGATTATAGAGGTGAAATTGGAGTAATTTTAGTAAATTTATCTAATGATCCATTTGTTATCGAAAATGGAGAACGAATAGCTCAACTTATCATTGCCAAACACGAACGTGCTGAGTGGTTAGAAGCACTTGAATTAACTGAGACTTCAAGAGGTGCGGGTGGATTTGGAAGTACAGGAGTAAAATAAATTAATTTAATAATTTGAAGATTAAATAATTGAAAGATTTTTGATTCTAATTTTTCAATCTTTTAACTTTTCGATCTTTTAATAAAAAAAACATGAAAATAATTATACCAATGGCAGGACGTGGATCACGCCTTCGCCCACATACATTAACAATACCTAAACCTTTAATACCAATTGCAGGAAAACCAATTGTACATCGTTTAGTCGAAGATATTGCTGGCGTTTTAAATCAAGATATTGAAGAAATAGCATTTATTATTCACGAAAGTTTTGGAAAAAAAGTAGAAGATGATTTAATTGCAATTGCTCAAAAATTAGGAGCCAAAGGAACCATTTATTATCAAAATGAGGCACTAGGAACAGGTCATGCCATTATGTGCGCCCAAGATTCTTTGAGCGGACCAGCAGTTATTGCTTATGCTGATACTTTAATTCGTGCTAATTTTGATTTAGATACAAATGCTGACAGTGTTATTTGGGTAAAACAAGTAGATCAGCCAGAAGCATTTGGTGTGGTAAACTTAAATGGTGCTAATGAAATAATTGAATTGGTAGAAAAACCTAAAGAATTTGTTTCTGATCTTGCCGTTATCGGAATTTATTATTTTAAAGATATAGCTGTTTTAAAAAATGAACTTCAGTTAGTGCTAGATAACAATATTATTCACGGAGGAGAATATCAAATCAATGACGGAATAAAGCAGATGATGGCTAAAGGAATGAAATTTGTTCCAGGTGAAGTAGATGAATGGATGGATTGCGGAAACAAAGATGTTACTGTTGAAACTAATTCTAGAATGCTAGGTTTTCTTCATAAGGACGGAATTGATTTGGTAGATAAAAGTGTAAGATTAGATAATTCTACGATTATCCCACCTTGTTATATAGGAGAAAATGTGATTTTAATCAATTCTACAGTTGGGCCAAATGTATCATTGGGTAATGCATGCCATGTACAAAATAGTAAGATTCAAAATAGTTTGGTGCAAACCCATTCACATATAAAGAATGCCAATTTAGACAATGCAATGATTGGAAACCACGCTAATTTTGATGGGAATTTCACTAATGTAAGCATTGGGGATTATTCTGTTCTAGAATAGTTTAAAGCGTACATAAAAAAAATATCAAGCAGCATTATTTAAGTTTTTATTATGCTGCTTTGTTGTTTTTTTAATTTATTTTGCAAAGGAGAACAATTCTATATGATTTTGTTACCAAAGAGCACTCTTTTAAATGATAAAAAAAATAATTTCCATATTCACTTTTTCTGTTTTGCTAAGCAATTCAGTTACTGTATTGGCACAAACCGAGCCTGATCAAATTAAGGTGGAGGGAGATAAATTCCAAGATTTTTTTTATGAATCGTTATTTCAAAAAAGCATTGAAAACTATGATAAATCTCTAGCATCATTAGAACAATGTTTAAAATTGAAACCCAATGATGCAACCGTTTATTTTGAATTTGGGAAAAATTACTTTGCTCTAAAAGATTATAAAAATGCCTACGATTCATATGAACACGCCACTCAAATAGATCCCAATAACAAATGGTTTTGGGTAGGGATGTATGATGTATGTTATGTTACAAAGGATTTTAATCAAGCCATAATTATTGTCAATAAAATTATTCCTTTTGATCCAGAATATAAAGAAGACCTGGTTTCTTTATATATGGCAACACATCAATATGATAAAGCGCTTGAGGCTATAAATGAGCTGAATGAGAAAACCGGAAAAACAGACAGAAGAGAAATATACAAAATGGAGATTTTGTCTGAAGGGAAATATCAAAATGCAGAAATAACAAATCTATTAGATCAAATAAATAAAAACCCAAAAGAAGAGTCTAATTATATTGCTTTGATTTTTTTGTATTCTAAAAATAATGAAGAGGCAAAAGCATTAGAGATTTCACAAAAATTAGAAAAGGAAATCCCAGAATCAGTTTGGGCGCAAGTGAGTTTATTCAAAAGTTATTTAGAAAAGAATGATGGACCAAATGCTGTAAAAGCAATGAATATAGTTTTGGCCAGCCCAAAAATTGATTCAAAAATCAAGCATCGTATTCTTAATGAATTTTTACTTTTTACCAATGCCAATCAGCAATTTACGCCCGATTTGGATAATGCAATAGGTTATTTCAAGACAGACAAAGAAATTAATGTTCCAAAGGAAATAGGTAAGTTTTACCAGAATAAAAAACAATGGGCCAATGCGATTAAATATTATGAACTATCGGAGAAAAACAATTCTGAAGTCGATATTGAAACAAGTTTGCTTTGGCTTCAAGCCAATACAGAACTCAAACAATTTGAGCCTGTAGCCAAAAAAGCGATGGCCATGATTGAAACTTTTCCTGCAGAACCTCAGTTTTATTATTATGCAGGGTTGGCAAACAATCAATTGCAACATTATAAGAAAGCCAAAGAAACTCTTGAGATGGGCTTAGATTATGTTGTAGAAAATGTTAATTTAGAAATTAATTTTAATATACAACTTGGCGAAGCTTTCAATGGATTAGGAGATGCAGCGAAGAAAGAGTTTTATTTTAGTAAAGCCAATCAATTAATAAAAGAAAAAAAATAATGAATCAATTTCTGATAAGAGTGCTTTTTGTTTTAATGATTTGCTTCACGAGTTCCTTAACACTCGTGTCGTGTAAGTCAAAAGCAGTAGCTGTAAAAGAAAATACTAATTTAAATCATTTGACTGCAGATCGAATTGTAAAGAATTACTATAATAATAAAAGTGATTTTTCAACATTATATATTAAATCAAATGTAAAATATAGTGACGAGAAACAAACTCAAAATGTAACTGCCGAAATCAAAATCAAGAACAACGAACAGATTCTGATTAGTATTCGGTTTCTAGGAATAACAATGGCCAAAGCCCTGATTACTCCAACAGCAGTAAGCTATTATGAGAAAATAAGCGGAAGTTATTTTGAAGGTGATTTTAGTACACTAAGTGAGTGGTTGGGAACTGATTTAGATTATAAAAAGATTCAAAACATGCTGATTGGCCAAGCTATGGATGATTTAACGAAAGGAGAATATCAAGATTCATTGGTAGATCAAACATACCGTTTAGAAGACATTTCTAATAAAGAGACCAAAAAATATTTCTTTTTTGATACTCAAAAATTCCTGCTCAATAAGCAAGAGATTACTCAAACTGCTAAAAACAGAATGATTCAGGTTTCATATTCTGATTCTAAGCTGTATAATGAATCCATGTTTCCTTCAAATGTTGTAATCAATGCCATTCAAGATAAAGGGAAAACGGAAATAAATTTAGGATACAATGCCATAACCATAAATGAAGAACTTTCTTTCCCATATAGCGTTCCAAATGGTTATAAAAGAATTTTAATTAAGTAAATTTGAACAAATTCAATTTTTTAAGATGCCTAGATTTATTTTAAGCCTAATTTTTTTAACTATGACCTCAGTAATGTGGGGCCAGGAATCGCAACAGGAGAAATTAGAAAAGCGTAAAGCCGAAATTCAACAAGAGATTTTGGCTAATGAAAAGTTATTGCAAACGGTAAAGAAAAAAGAAAAATCTGCCGTTAATGTGGTTGTTTTGCAGAATAATAAAATAAAATTAAAAGAAAAGCTGATTAATACTACGGAGAAACAGGCTAGGATTCTAAGCAATGACATGTATATTAATCAGTTGAAAATTAATAAACTGAATAGGGAGTTGGTTGTGCTCAAAGAAGATTATGCAAAGATGATTGTGAAATCATACAAAAGTAGATCGGAACAAAGTAGAGCCATGTTTTTATTGTCATCCGAGAATTTTTTGCAGGCATATAAAAGAGCTCAGTATATGAAACAATATACAAGTTTCAGAAAGATGCAAGGAGAAGAAATCAAATCAAAAACAGATGAGTTACTTGGTTTTAATAGAAAATTAGACACTCAAAAAGTAGCCAAAAAGAAACTGATAGCCGAAAATAATAAAGAAAAAATGTCTCTTGAAAAAGAGAGAAAAGAGCAAGAAAAGCTCGTTAACTCGATAAAAAAAGACAAGAAAAAAATTATTGCTAGTATCAAGAAAAAACAGCAGGAGTCCAGAGCTATTGACAGACAGATAGATCGTTTAATTCGAGAAGCTATTGCAGAGGCCAACAGAAAAGCTGCTAGCGAAAATGCAAAAAACAATCCAAATGCTCCAGTACCAGCCTATACATCATCTAGAATTGTATTAACAGCCGAATCCAAAATATTGGCTGATAATTTTAGAGCCAATAAAGGGAAATTGCCTTGGCCAGTAGAAAAAGGTTTTGTGTCATTAGGATATGGAGACCAGCCGCATCCGGTTTATCCAAGTTTGGTGATTCACAATAGCGGAATAGAAATCACCACAGATCAAGGGGCAACTGCAAGAGCGGTCTTTGGAGGAGAGGTGACAAGTGTTATTGTTTTATCACCCGTAAACAAAGCAGTAATGATACAACATGGAGATTGTTTTACGGTGTATCAAAATTTAAGTTCAGTTTTTGTAAGCAAAGGAGATAAGGTAAACATCAAACAAAGTCTTGGAAAAATTAGAACTAACGGAGAGGGTAAAACCATTTTAAAGTTTACCATTTCTCAAAATACTACATATAATAATCCAGCGTCTTGGTTGTATAATATGTAGCCAATTATTCAGGAGATACAGCACTATCTTATTTTCATAAATAAAATAGTGCTGTTTTTCTTAAACTATCATTCATTAAATTTGTACCATATATTTTTAAGATGTCAAAATTTTTTATAAGCCTTATTTTTCTAGTTGTAACTCCAGTTCTTTGGAGCCAAGAATCGCAACAAGCAAAATTAGAAGCGCAAAAAGCCAAGATCCAAAAAGAAATTCGGGAAAACGAAACCAAATTGCAAACGGTTAAGAAGCAGGAAAAAACAGCTAATAAAGCAGTTGATTTGCAAAACAATAAAATCAAGCTAAAGGAAGAATTAATTTCAACTACCGAAAAGCAAACAAAACTTTTGGGAAGTTCTATTGCAGTAAATCAAACTCATATTGGCAAGTTAGAAAATGAACTTAAATTACTGAAAGAGGATTATGCTAAGATGATTGTTAAGTCATACAAAAGTCGCTCAGAAGAAAGCCGAGCTATGTTTTTATTATCTTCAGAAAGTTTTCTGCAAGCTTATAAAAGAGCTCAGTATATGAAACAATATACGAATTACAGAAAAATACAAGGGCAAGAGATACAATCTAAAACCAATGTGCTTTATACATTTAATGCTAAATTAGATCTTCAAAAAAGCACAAAAGAAAAGCTTATTACCGAAAATGAGAAAGAGCGTTTATCTTTAGAAAAAGAAAAAGAAGAACAATTAAAATTGGTAGAATCGTTAAAGAAAGACAAAAATAAGATTATCGCTGATATCAAGAAAAAGCAAAAAGAGTCTAAAACGATTGATAAAAAGATAGATAAATTAATTAGAGAAGCCATAGCCGAAGCCAATAGAAAAGCGGCTATAGAAAAAGCAGCCAAAGAAAAAGCCAAAGCAGATGCCATAGCTAAAGCCAAAGCAATTGAAAGAGCTAAAGCGATCGAAAAGAAGGCAGCGATCGAAAAAGCAAATGCTATTGCAGCAGCCAAAGCAAAAGCGAATGCAAAACCAATTCCAAAACCAATTCCGGTTCCTAAAGAGGTTGAAAAAGCTATCGCTAAGGAAGAACCAACCAAAGCTCCTGTAGTAGCAGTTTCTACTACTAAAGTAGATTTGACACCTTACGGAAAAGTGGATTCAGACAATTTTAAATCCAATAGAGGAAAATTACCTTGGCCAGTAGATAAAGGATATATTTCGCTCGGGTACGGAGATCAAGCACATCCGGTATATAAGACATTGGTAATACACAATAGCGGACTTGAATTTGCAACGGATTCTGGAGCCAATGCCAGAGCAGTTTTTGCGGGAGTGGTATCTAGTGTTATTATTATTTCACCAGTAAATAAATTGGTAATGTTACAGCATGGAGACTTTTTTACCATATATCAAAATCTGAGTTCAGTGAGTGTAAGCAAAGGAGATAAAGTAAGTATAAAACAAAGTTTGGGGAAAATAAAAACCAATGGCGATGGAAAAACAATATTAAAATTTGCGATTACCCAGAACACTACTTATACCAATCCTAGAACTTGGCTAGCGGGAAAATAGAAGAAAAAAATTAATAAAATTTAAACATTCTTCTAAAAAATAAAAATTACATTTGATAAAATTAAAATCTGAAAATATGAATTCGAATAACCCTTTTTTAAATAACAAAACATTTTCAAACGCAGTTTCCAGAAAAGATGAAGTGCATCAAGCAACGATTATTGATGATAATCAGGATATGACTTTAGCAGGAACAATCAACAGAAGTTTAATTCTTTTTTTATTGCTTACTGCATCTGCAACTGTTATTTGGTGGGCCACTTTTAATGGAATAAATCCAATAGTTCCTGCATTTGGAGGTGCTATTGTGGGACTAATTTTAGTAGTAATAGCAGCTTTCAAACCACAATATTCTCCGTATTTGGCCCCAGGATATGCACTTTTTGAAGGTCTGTTCATAGGTGGAGTATCAGCTATTTTTGAAGTTCAGTACCCAGGAATTGTAACACAAGCAGTTGGTGCTACTTTTGTCACTTTTGCAGTTTGTTTAGGGTTGTATAAATATAAAATAGTAAAAGTAACGGAGCAATTCAAATCTGTAGTTGTGGCAGCTACTCTTGCCATTGCTACTTATTATATAATCTCTTGGTTGTTTTCTATGTTTACAAGTTTTACTCCGGTACATTATGGAAATTCTATGATGAGTATAGGTATTAGTGCATTTGTAATTGTAATTGCAGCTTTAAACTTGTTCTTGGATTTTGACAGAATAGAAAAAGGAGTAGAACAAAGAATGCCAAAGTTCATGGAATGGTATGGTGCAATGGGATTAATGATTACACTAGTATGGTTGTATATTGAATTCTTAAGATTGCTTTCTAAACTATCAAAAAAATAAGATTTAAAAACTCTATTATAAAAAATACCCTTCTTTTCAGAAGGGTATTTTTTTTGAATCAAAAATGATAAAATAAAATGCTTACTTCCTGATTAGTTATTTTATAATGGGATAAAAAGGATTGTAGCTATCAAATCATTAAATTTGCATTCTTATTTAAAGACATGTTAGAAAAAGAAACAATAAATTTCGAAAAAACGGCTATTGTAGGTATTGTTACCCAAAACCAAAGTGAAGAGAAACTTAATGAATATCTTGACGAATTAGAGTTTTTAACTTTTACCGCAGGAGGTGAAGTAGTTAAACGATTTTCACAAAAGATGGAACGTCCCAATCCTAAAACTTTTGTAGGAACTGGAAAGTTAGATGAAATTTGTCTTTTTGTAAAAGAGAATGATATATCAACATTGATATTCGATGATGAATTATCACCCTCTCAGCAAAAGAATATTTCTAAAATAATTGATTGTAAAATACTAGATAGAACCAATCTTATACTCGATATTTTTGCCCAAAGAGCCGAAACCTCTTATGCAAGAACCCAAGTAGAATTGGCACAATGCCAATATTTATTACCAAGACTTTCTGGAATGTGGACACACTTAGAACGTCAAAAAGGGGGTATCGGGATGCGTGGACCTGGAGAAACAGAGATAGAAACCGATAGACGTATCGTGCGTGATCGTATATCGTTATTGAAAGAGAAGATTAAAGTCATCGATAAGCAAATGGGGGTACAGCGTAGCAATCGTGGTGCTATGGTACGTGTTGCTTTGGTGGGTTATACCAATGTTGGTAAATCGACTTTGATGAATGCAGTTGGTAAAAGTGACGTATTTGTAGAAAATAAACTTTTTGCAACATTAGACACAACAGTTAGAAAAGTAGTCATTAAGAACTTACCTTTTTTGTTATCGGATACAGTAGGGTTTATTAGGAAGCTGCCTACACAATTGGTAGACTCGTTCAAGAGTACATTGGATGAAGTTCGTGAAGCCGATTTGTTGTTGCATGTTGTTGATATTTCGCACCCTGAATTTGAAGATCATATTGAATCAGTAAACCAAACGTTGTTGGATATTAAGGCTAACGATAAACCTGTGATAATGGTTTTTAATAAAATTGATGCCTACAAACATTTGACTATTGATGAGGATGATTTAATGACTGAAAAAACACCAAGACATTTCACATTAGAGGAATGGAAACAAACTTGGATGCATCGTTTAGGCGAAAGAAAAGCTTTGTTTATATCAGCTAGAGAAAAAGAAAATTTTGAAGATTTTAGAGAATGTGTTTACGAAGCCGTTCGACAAATACACATTACCCGTTTTCCTTACAATAATTTTTTATATCCGGATTATAAAGATGCCGAGGAAAAAGAGGAGAATGAATAAAAAGAAAAAGACCTTTTAGTAATTGCTAAAAGGTCTTTTTCTTTATGTTATTCCCAAAAAAATAATCTTATTTTTTTGCCGATTTGTATAGAGGAACGGCTGAACAAGCTTCTCCATACATGATACTTTTGGCATAAGGTTGCAGGTATTGTGCAGCCAAAACATAGGCTCGCATAGGAACAGGTTTTCTGGAACAACCTTTTATAATAACAGGCTTGTCTTGATAAATACTATAATCAATTTTAGGAAGTAATTCATCATATAAAGCCGAATCTAAATCTTCTAAAGAGCCGTTTACAATTTTCTTGGCATAGGGTGCCAAATGCATGGTAACCAAAATAATGGCCCATTTAGGTATAATGGCATCGGTCCCACATGAAACAGTAACGTATTTGTCTTGGTATTGTGACCAATCCTGATTGTTGAGCTGTTCCCTAAAGTCTTTTTCTTTTAACAAAAAACCATCGAAAAGCCATTGTGAAATATCTATTTGCGCACGCCCTCCAACTGGATAATAGTCTTCAAGATCGAAAACTTCCAGAACACTATTCGCTACTTTATTGATTATTTCTTCCATTAATTAAGTCTTAAAGTCTTAAAGTCTTAAAGACGAAAGGTTACATACTTTATGACTTTCGGCTTTATGACTTTGTGACTTATTACAGCATTCCCAATTCTAATTTTGCCTCTTCACTCATTAAATCTTTGCTCCATGGTGGGTCAAAAGTAATTTCTACTTCGGCATCTTTTACATTCTGAATTGATTTTACTTTTTCTTCTACTTCTCTTGGCAAACTTTCTGCTACCGGACAGTTTGGAGAAGTAAGGGTCATCAATATTTTTACTTCATAATCAGTATTAACCATTACGTCATAGATTAATCCCAATTCGTAAATGTCTACTGGAATCTCCGGATCGTAAATGGTTTTTAATTTTTTTACAATAGATTCTCCTAATTCTGCTGTGTTTATTTCTTGTTCCATTTTTGTATTTGTTTTCACCTTTGAGGCGATATTTTAAAAGCAAGGTTTTTTATTTTACCATTAAGATATTAAGTTCATAAAGATGCAAACTTAATTTCCTTAATATCTTAATGGTTTAAAATTTTTTATTTGTTCTTAGCATCAAATGCCAAAGCGTACATTTTAATATTTTTTATCATCGATACCAAACCATTGGCTCTTGTTGGCGAAAGATGTTCTTTTAGACCTATTTCATCAATAAAATCCGTATCTGCATTTAATATATCAATTGCTTTTTGGTTAGAAAATGCACGAATTAAGATAGCGATTATACCTTTAGTTAAAATAGCGTCACTATCAGCAGTAAAAACTATCGCATCACCATTTTGTTCTCCTTGTAACCACACTTTAGATTGACATCCTTTAATCAGATTGTTGTCAGTTTTGAACTCTTCTTTAATTAAAGGAAGATTTTTGCCTAATTCGATGATGTATTCATACCGTTGGATCCAGTCGTCAAACATAGAGAATTCATCTATGATTTCGTCTTGTATTTCTTTTATTGTCATTCTGTTTTATTTGAAAAGGATAGTAGTGTATTTACTAAATTTTTTATTTTCTCGGGAGGAAATCCATTATCGAAAGTTTGACTTTCATAGGTTTTACCCTTATATGTTATTATTAAATTAGCCATCGCAGCTCCATCGTGGAAACGTTTTTGAGTAGGTGCTTTCAAACTCGGAATCTCCTCCAAATTTACTTTTTGAAATTCACGTACTAAAGTATTCCATTGAGCATCTGTAAGCGAATTTGAAACAGGTTTTCCATCTCTTGTTTTCGTAACGGATACTGTTTTATTTTCGACAACAGTGTTATTATATAATCCTCTTGAATTAGCAGTATACTCAATTTTAGCAGTACTCAAATCCAAATTATTTTGACTTTGACAGTTTTTACCAAGTAATAGGGTTAAAAACAAAAGGGATATAATTTTCATACTATTTTGGGTTTTGTTTTATAATAACATCATTTGTGCTTTTTTTACAGCATCAACCATTAGATCAATTTCCTCTTTGGTATTATAAAATGAGAAGGATGCTCTTATTGTTCCCGGAATGCCAAAGAAATTCATAATCGGTTGTGCACAATGATGTCCCGTTCTTACTGCGATTCCTAATTTATCTATGATGGTTCCAATGTCATATGGATGAATACCATCAATATTAAAAGAGATTACCGAAGTTTTTTCTTCCGAGGTACCAAAAATTCGCAAACCGTCAATTTCTAATAATCGCTTTGTTGCGTGGTGTAATAATTCTAATTCTTGTTTCTGAATATTTTCAAAACCAACTTCATTCATATAATCAATAGCAATTCCCAAAACTATTCCACCAGCAATATTAGGTGTTCCTGCTTCAAATTTATGAGGCAACTCGGCATAAGTGGTTTTCTCGAAAGTCACTTCTTTGATCATTTCACCACCACCCTGATAGGGTGGGAATTTATTCAACCAAGCTTCTTTTCCGTATAAAATACCAGTTCCAGTCGGACCACACATTTTATGTCCGGAAAAAACATAGAAATCACAATCTAAAGCTTGAACATCTGGTTTTAAATGCGGTACTGCTTGTGCACCATCAATCAAAATGGCAGCTCCAACTTCGTGCGCTTTGTCAATCATATACTTGATAGGATTGATAGTTCCCAGTGCATTCGAAATATGGTTTACAGTTACAATCTTGGTTTTTGACGAAAGTAACTTATCGTATTCGCTCATTATCAGTTCCCCCTTTTCATTCATTGGGATGACTTTGAGTGTAGCTCCTGTTTTTTCGCAAAGCATTTGCCAAGGTACAATGTTACTGTGGTGTTCTAAGGCGGAAACCAGAACTTCATCGCCCGGTTTTAGAATAGAAGCAAATCCATTGGCTACAAGATTAATACCAAAAGTGGTTCCCGAAGTAAAAAGCACTTCGTGAGGGAATTTGGCATTAATATGGTTTTGCACTTTTGCACGAGAAACTTCATAGGCATCTGTTGCCAATTGGCTCAATGTATGAACTCCTCTATGAATATTGGCATTTATTTCTTGATAATACTTTTCAATTGCATCAATAACCACTTGCGGTTTTTGTGAAGTGGCTCCGTTATCGAAATATACTAAAGGCTTCCCGTTTACCTTTTGTGAAAGAATGGGAAAGTCGGTTCTTATTTTTTGAATATCTAACATTGCTTTATTTAGAATTTTTCTAAATACAAAAGTAATACAATTGATTTAGTTTTCTAAGAAACAATAGTTAATAATTGTAAAAATAGTAGGAAAGTGAATAATAGTTGCATTGAAAAAAATGAAATTGAATTGTTTGGAGTTAGTACTCTTTTTTTTACTAAATTGGTGTAATTGTTTTTATTATGAAAAAATATTTTAAAATAACCATTTTTCCTTTATTCCTGTTTGTGGGATATTTTGGTTTTACCAGTTATCCAAAGCTGGAATTGATATCTGGATTTTCGGCCAAAAGTGTTGCTTCAGGACATTTTATCGCTAATCGGTCGCAGGAGATTATCGAAAAAAATGATAATAATTTTGATGTGATAGGTTGGGCTACCAATGAAATTAATGAATCCGAAAAATTTGCAACTGCTACAGTTTTTGGTTTAAAAAAACGAAAAGCAATTTATAGAACCGGCTTGGGAGCAACATTAATCGATGATAATTTTGATATTACAAAGCCGTATGAAATTCCTAAAAGAATAAAATCAAATAAAAAACTTCCTTTTCCTTATGGAGATGCAGAATCTAAAGACACGGTTTTTGGTAACGTAGATTATGCTAAGTTGAATAGCGCTGTCGCTAATGCGTTTGATGCCAAAGGATATAATGATAAAAAAACCCGCTCTGTTTTAGTTATTTATAAAGATAAAATCATAGCTGAAAAATATGCGGATGGTTTTACGAAAAATAGTATTCTTCTGGGCTGGTCTA
The DNA here is from genome assembly GCF_026870175.2 of Flavobacterium aestivum. Lineage (NCBI taxonomy): Bacteria > Pseudomonadati > Bacteroidota > Flavobacteriia > Flavobacteriales > Flavobacteriaceae > Flavobacterium > Flavobacterium aestivum. The sequence continues at coordinate 869,353 of NZ_CP113977.2, forward strand.
TGACCAAGAGTGTTACTGGGACACTTTTTGGAATACTTCAAAAACAAGGTCGATTTAACATTTATAGACCAGCACCGATTGCCGAATGGGAAAATGACAATCGAAAAAATATTACGACTAATGATTTGCTCCATATGAATTCGGGATTAGAATGGGATGAGTATTATGACAGAATCTGTGATGCGACAAAAATGCTTTTCCAGACCGAAGATATGACTCGGTCACAATTAATAAAACCAGCGATTTTCAAACCCAATACACATTGGAATTATTCTTCAGGAACGACCAATTTACTGTCAGGAATTTTGAGAAAACAATTCAAAACTCATCAAGAATATTTGGATTTTTGGTATTCAGCATTGATTGATAAAATAGGAATGCATTCCATGTTTATAGAAACCGATATGGCTGGTAATTATGTAGGATCTTCCTATGCTTGGGCAACGACAAGAGATTGGTCAAAGTTAGGTTTACTGTATTTACACAAAGGGAATTGGAATGGAAAACAATTATTTGATCCTAGTTGGGCAAAATATGTTTCAACACCTACAAATACTTCTCACGGAAGATATGGAGCACAATTTTGGCTCAATACTAGTGGGCATTTCCCTGATGCTCCCAGAGATTTGTATTATTGCAGCGGTTTTCAAGGGCAAATAGTAGCCATCATTCCATCTATGGATTTGGTGATTGTGAGGATGGGTTTGACAGAAGAATTCGATTTCAATGAATTGTTGAGTGAAATTGTGGGGAGTGTGAAGAAATAAAAAACCCGAGAGATTTTTAAAATCAGTCGGGTTTAAAAATAAAATTATATTTCTATTACAAATCAAATCCAATTTTAACGCCCAGTTTAGTAGCGATGATTTTGGTGATTCTTTGTTTTAATTCTGGTATTTTGATGTTTTCGATAACGGCATTCGAGAAAGCGTACATCAATAATGCTTTGGCTTCTTTTTTAGGAATTCCACGTTGTTGCATGTAGAACATGGCCGTTTCGTCCAATTGACCAACAGTACAACCGTGTGAACATTTTACGTCATCAGCAAAGATTTCCAATTGTGGTTTGGCATTAATAGTTGCTTTGTCACTCAAAACAATGTTGTTGCTTTTTTGGAACGCATTGGTTTTTTGAGCTTCTCTCTCTACATATACTTTTCCATTGAAAACTCCTGTGGAGCGGTCGTTGAAAATTCCTTTGTAATCCTGAAAACTTTCACAGTTTGGTGCAGCGTGGTTTACCAATGTATAATGGTCAACGTGTTGGCTTTCGCCAATAATCGTGATTCCGTTTAATGTGCTAGTCAATCTTTCTCCAAAGTGGTAGAAATTCAAATTGTTTCTAGTTAAGTTTCCTCCAAAAGAGAAAGTGTGAACAGAAACATGACTTTCCTGTTTTTGGGAAACGTAAGTATTGTCAATTAAATTGGCCTCCAGATTATCATTTTGAATTTTATAATAATCTACAATTGCTCTTTTTTGAGCAAAAATCTCAGTAACCGAATTGGTTAAAACGGGATTTTCGTTCAAACTTTGATGACGTTCTATAATTTGTACATGTGAGTTTTCACCAACAATAACCAAGTTTCTTGGTTGAACCAAAAGTGCTGTTTCGCTTCCTGTAGAGAAATACATGATTTCGATAGGTTTGTCGGCAACTTTACTTTTAGGTATGTTGATGTAAGCTCCTTCATTAGCAAAAGCCGTATTCAAGGAAGTCAAACTTTCATCTTTACTAGCAATCTGATTGAAGTAAGTGTCCACAATCATTTTGTATTTTGGTTTGTTAAGTGCCGATGACATTAAACAAACATCTATACCATCATGAGTAGTTGAAGATAAATGCGAACTAAAAACACCGTCTACAAAAACTACTTTGTAGGTATCTATTTCGTGTAAAAAGTATTTTTTTACATCGTTATAATGGATGGCATTTTCTGTTTTTGGAAAAACGCTAAAGTCATTTTTTAAGATAGCGTTTAGCGAAGTGTATTTCCAACTTTCTTCTTTTTTGGTTGGGAATCCTTTATTTTCGAAGTTTTTTATGGCTGCAGTACGCACATTGTGAAGTTCGGAATGAACATCTATACGTTCTTCAAAAGCCATAAAAGACGATAGTAATTTTTCTTTTAATTCCATTTTTTATTTAGGTCTTAAAGTCGAAAGTCAAAAGTCGAAAGACCTAAGATTGTCAACTATTCTTTTGTTTATAAGTCCTAAAAGTTAAAAGTTTTGAAGTCAAAGCAAATTGCTTTAAGATATTAGACTTTATAACTTTGGACTCAGATATTTTATAAAACCACTTAACAACTTTGATATTTCTGTTACTGATTCTTTTAGTTTTTCAAATTCTTCTTTTGTAATATATTCTAAATCAAACGCCAAATACAATTGAGAACGAACTTCACCAGCGGAAGCTTTTGCAACATATAAAAAATAGATAAACTCTTTATCTGTATTTCTTTCAAAACCTTCTGCAATATTAGAAGTTATTGAAATAGATGCTCGTCTTATTTGTCTTGCGAAATCAAAGTCTTTTTTAAAATTTGTATTTTCAGTAATTAGATAAATCCTTTTGTTGAAAACCCTTGCTTTTTGCCAAGAATTAATTTCTTCGAAAGAATTAAATTTACCCATCTACTATTTTTTGACTTTATGACTTTTGGCTTTACAACTTTAGACTGAACTTAATTATCTCCTTTTATCCAGTCGTATCCTTTTTCTTCTAGTTCGTGAGCTAATTCTGCACCGCCTGATTTTACAATTTTTCCGTTATGAAGAACGTGAACAAAATCCGGAACGATATAATCCAATAATCTTTGGTAGTGCGTAATTACAATTACAGCATTTTTATCGCTTTTCAATTTATTTACACCATTGGCTACAATTCGTAAAGCATCGATGTCAAGACCAGAATCGGTTTCGTCAAGGATGGCTAGTTTTGGATCGAGCATAGCCATTTGAAAAATTTCGTTTCTTTTTTTCTCACCACCAGAGAAACCTTCATTAAGAGAACGAGAAAGGAACTTTCTGTCTATTTCTAATAATTCTGATTTTTCACGAATTACTTTTAGCATTTCGTTGGCAGGCATTTCTTCTTGACCGTTTGCTTTGCGTGTTTCGTTGATAGCTGTTCTCATGAAGTTGGTTACCGAAACTCCAGGAATTTCTACAGGATATTGGAACGAAAGGAAAACACCTTTGTGTGCTCTTTCTTCTGGAGCAAGATCAGCAAGATCTTCACCGTCCAAAAAGATTTCTCCATCGGTTACTTCGTAATTTTCGTTTCCGGCAATAATAGCCGAAAGTGTACTTTTTCCGGCACCGTTTGGTCCCATTATAGCATGAACTTCTCCTGCATTTACTTCAAGGTTTATTCCTTTTAATATTTCTTTGTCTCCTATTGAGGCGTGTAAATTTTTTATTGATAACATAATTAATTTGGAAATTAGTTAATTTGGAAATTTGAAAATTCCAACAGTACTATTTTTGTTTTGATGTAATTATTATTTTATTGACTATTCTTGAAATATTTGTTAATTGATCAATTAGAGTATCTACGTTAGGATAATTATCTGAAAATTTACATAATTCTAACCAATAGAAAGACTCTTCTATTTCTTTTGCAGAAATTTTAAATTTATGAATAAAATCGGCTTTACTTTCTGCATTTTGAGCTTCTCTTATATTTGCACCAACTGAAGTTCCGCATTTTAATAATTGATTTGCAATTACAAACTTTTTATTCTCCTGTAAACTCTCACAATATTTTATAATTTCAAGAGCAAACTTAAAAGTCAACGTTACAATTACATTTTCTTTATTTTCCATTTACAAATTTTCAAATTGGCACATTTTCAAATTATCCTACAGAGCCTTCTAATGAAATTTCTAACAATTTTTGTGCTTCTACGGCAAATTCCATTGGTAATTTGTTCAACACGTCTTTGCTGAAACCATTTACGATAAGTGCAATCGCTTTTTCAGTCGGGATTCCACGTTGGTTACAATAGAAAACTTGATCTTCACCAATTTTGCTGGTTGTAGCTTCATGTTCTACTTTGGCAGTTGGATTTTTGCTTTCGATATAAGGGAAAGTATGTGCTCCACAATGATTTCCCATTAACAATGAATCACATTGTGAAAAGTTTCTGGCGTTTTCTGCTCTAGCTCCAATTTGAACCAAACCTCTATAACTGTTTTGTGATTTTCCTGCAGAAATTCCTTTAGAAATAATGGTCGATTTGGTGTTTTTACCTAAATGAATCATTTTGGTTCCAGTATCGGCTTGTTGGAAATTATTGGTAACGGCAATAGAATAAAATTCTCCTATTGAGTTGTCTCCTTTTAAAATAACTGAAGGATATTTCCAAGTTATTGCAGATCCTGTTTCTACTTGTGTCCAAGAGATTTTCGCATTTTTTTCGCAGAACCCTCTTTTGGTCACAAAATTGAAAACTCCACCTTTACCTTCTTTGTTTCCAGGATACCAGTTTTGAACAGTAGAATATTTAATTTCGGCATCGTCTAAAGCAATCAATTCTACTACAGCGGCATGCAATTGATTTTCATCACGAGTTGGAGCTGTACATCCTTCTAAGTAAGAAACATAACTGCCTTCGTCAGCAATTAACAATGTTCTTTCGAATTGTCCGGTTCCAGCTTGATTGATCCTAAAATAGGTTGAAAGTTCCATTGGACAACGAACGCCTTTTGGAATATAACAGAAAGATCCGTCTGAGAAAACAGCCGAATTTAAAGCAGCATAAAAGTTGTCTTTTTGAGGAACAACTGTACCGATATATTTACGAACCAATTCTGGATGTTCTTTGATGGCTTCGGAAATACTCATAAAGATAATTCCTTTTTCAGCCAATGTCGTTTTGAATGTAGTTGCTACTGAAACTGAGTCAACTACGATATCCATAGCCACATTATTCATTCTTTTTTGTTCATCCAAAGAGATACCTAACTTTTTGTACATCTCCAAAAGTTCTGGATCTACATCGTCCAGCGTTTTGTTTGGGTCTGCTTTTTTTGGAGCAGAGTAATATGAAATGGCTTGAAAATCAGGTTTTTCATAACGAACGTTTGCCCAATTTGGCTCAATCATTTCCTCCCAAGCACGAAAGGCTTCAATGCGCCAGTCGGTCATCCATTGTGGTTCATCTTTCTTTTTAGAAATGGCACGAACAATATCTTCATTTAGACCAATAGGAAACGTCTCCGATTCTAATTCGGTATAAAATCCGTATTCGTATTCCTTAGTCTCTAATTCGATTTTTAAATCGTCTTCGGTGTATTTTGACATTTTATATATATAGTATTGAAAGATTTAAAAATTGAAGGATTTAAATATTAAAAACACTTTCGTAATCTTTAAATCTTTAAAATTTTCAATCATTTAATTATTTTAAAGAGAAAATGATTCCCCGCAACCGCAAGTTCTATTGGCATTTGGATTATTAAAAACGAAACCTTTTCCGTTTAATCCTCCAGAAAATTCCAATATCGTTCCTGCTAAATAAAGGAATGATTTTTTTTCGACAGCAATTTTTATATCGTTATCTTCGAATATTTTGTCGTCTTCGTTTTTGTTTTTGTCAAATTTCAAATCATAAGACAAACCTGAGCATCCGCCGCTTTTTACTCCTACTCTTACGTAGTCTACAGCAGCATCAAAACCATCGTCTTTCATCAAATCGATGATTTTCTTTTTGGCAGTATCAGAAACTTGTATCATTGTGTTGATGTTATTTATTTTTATATTTTGGATATAAATGGCTTAGAATGAATCTCTAAAAAGAGAACTTAATTTCGTATGATTCTCCTATATCCTATGTTTATTTCGTCTAAATTAACCGCAAAGATACTATATAAAATACTTTTTTCCATAACTGATAACATTTATATAACTAATGTCAAAATAGAAATTTGTTATATATGGTAGAATTAAGCCATCGGATTTTGCTAAATTGCAGATTCTTTTTAAACATTAATTCATACCAATGAAACTTTATCCTATAGAAACAGGTAATTTTAAGCTTGATGGCGGAGCTATGTTTGGGGTAGTACCCAAAACCATTTGGAACAAAACCAATCCGGCCGATGAAAATAATTTGATAGATATTGCAGCTCGCTGTTTGTTGATTGAAGACGGAAATCGTTTGATTTTGATTGACACCGGAATGGGAAACAAACAATCAGACAAGTTTTTCGGATATTATTCGCTTTGGGGTACACATTCTATGGACAAATCGTTGGCTCAATACGGTTTTCATCGTGATGATATTACTGATGTTTTTATGACACATTTGCATTTTGACCATTGTGGAGGAAGTGTACAATGGAATAAAGACAAAACAGGTTATGAGCCTGCTTTTAAGAATGCCAAATTCTGGAGTAATGAAAATCATTGGGAATGGGCTACAAAACCGAATGCGAGAGAAAAAGCTTCATTTTTATCAGAGAATATTTTACCAATGCAGGAAAGTGGACAGCTGCATTTTATTTCTAGACCTGATGGAGATTTTGGAATATCAAATGAGTTGGGATTTGGGGTTTTTTATGCCGATGGTCATACCGAAAAACAAATGATTCCGCAGATTCAGTACCAAGATAAAACCATTGTTTTTTGTGCCGATTTATTGCCAACTGCTGGACATCTACCGTTACCATATGTAATGGGATACGATACGAGACCTTTATTGACTTTGCCCGAGAAAGCCAAATTTCTAAACGCAGCGGCTGACCATAATTATTATTTGTTTCTGGAGCACGATGCGCACAACGAAATTATAACAGTAGAGCATACTGAGAAGGGTGTGCGATTGAAAGAACGATTTAGTTGCTCGGATATTTTCTAAAATAAGGGAAAAGCAATCCTATTTAATAAACTCCACTACATTTTCATCGATTTGAAAATTGGTGGAGTTTTTATTTCATTTGAGTAATTATAATACTCAGGATTGAAAATAAACCAATTCCCCACATCATTGGAGTTACTTCTTTGGTTCTTTTAGTAAAAAAAGCGAGAATAATATAAGAGGTAAAACCATAAGCTATCCCGTTGCTAATGCTATAAGTGAGAGGCATCATAACCATTGTCAAAAATGCAGGAACACCCATGTTTAAATCGTCAAAATTGATTTTTGATAAATGCTTGGACATATAAATTCCAACTAGGACCAGAGCCGGAGCAGTTGCATAAGCAGGAACGATTCCTATAATTGGAGAAACAAATAAAGCCAAAAAGAAAAACAGTGCTACAAATACAGAACTTAAACCGGTTTTTGCTCCATTGGCAATTCCTGTTGCAGATTCAATATACACTACAGTGTTACTTGTGCCTAAAATACCACTGCACATAGTTGCAATACCATCAGCTTCTAATACTTTTTTAAGATGAGGCATTTTACCATTTTTACCAACCAGTTTGGCTTCATATGAACAAGCGATTGCAGTTCCAATAGAATCAAATAAGCTTACAAAAAGGAAAGAAAAAATGGCCGAAGCAAAGCTTAATTTTAAGACTCCCAAAATATTTAATTGTCCAAAAATAGGAGTGATGGTTGGTGGTAAGGAGAAAATATGAGTTGGCAAATGAACATTAGGGTCAAAGCCAATTCCTAAACAAGTTCCTATTATGATTCCGATCAAAATAGCACCTTTTATTTTGTAAATTTCTAAAATTACTGTTGTAAACAAAGTGATCAAACCTATAATCAGGGCAGGAGTAAATTTTCCTAATGTGACTAAAGTATCTGGATGAGCAACAATAAGTCCTAATTGCTTAAACCCAATAAAGGCAATAAAAAAGCCAACACCACATCCCATTGCAATTTGCAAGGAGGGAGGAATGGCTTCTACAATTTTATGTCGAACACCAAAAAAAGATATAATTGTAAAAAATACCCCCGAAAGAAAAACAACTCCCAAAGCATCTTGCCAGGAAACACCTTGACCAAGAACTAAAGTAAAGGCAAACATGGCGTTTAGTCCCATTCCAGGAGCCATTGCAAAAGGGACTTTAGCCCATATCCCGACTAATAGGGTACCAAAAATAGCAGCAATACAAGTAACCGATATGAGCGCGTCTTTGGGCATACCAGTCATAGATAGTATGTTTGGGTTTACAAAAATGATGTAAGCCATAGACAAAAAAGTAACCAAACCACCTGAAGCTTCTTGCTTTATTGAAGTTTTACGTTCTTTTATTTTGAAGTAATATTGTATTTTATCCATTTGGTTTTCAATTTATTGCTACAGAAATTTACAACCATTTTTTTGAAGTAATCAAATTTACAATAAAAAACAAAACCCCTAGTTTTCAAGTGAATGAAAAGTAGGGGTTATTGATTTTGTAAATGATAAACTATTCCACTATAATTTTTTTTGCGGTATTATTTCCTTCGCTTTTTAAATAAATATAGTAAATACCTTTTGATAGTCCAGTTAAGTGTATGGTGTTGTTATTATCTCCAGAAGTAAATGAGGTTGTTTTGACTAATTTTCCTAATGCATCATAAATGGTTGCTTTCTCAAGAATAATATTATCAATGTGTAATTCTCCTTTGGCTGGATTTGGATAAATAGCAATTTTATCAAAAACAGAATCTTCAATTCCTAATTTGGAACAAGTTGACGAATAGGTTGCAGTTGCGTCTTTTTTTGCTGACCATTTGGCATTTGAATATGCCACATCATCCACCTGAATACAAGTAAGATTAGGGTTGTTCACAAAATTAGAGTACGTTAGATTTAAAATGGTATTTGCACCATTTTTTAGATTTAAGTAGGTTAACTGATTGTTTTCGCATGCTAATTCTGTGATCAATGGATTTTTAGAAATGTCAAGGCTTGTGATTTTATTGTTTAAACAATCGAATAGATCTAACTTTGGATTATTTGAGACATCAATAGATGTAAGCTCATTAAAATGGCACATAAACGATACTAACTTTGTATTCTGAGAGACATCTATATTTGTTATTTGGTTGTAATGGCAATAGAGGTCTGTTAAATTTATGTTTTTTGCAGTATTTAAGGACGTTAATTTGTTCTTCCCGCAATTTAATTTAGTTAGAGATGGATTATTCGTAATATTTAATTCAGAAAGTAAGTTTGAATTACACCATAATTCCATTAACAAATTATTTGATGAAATATCAATAGTAGTTATCTTATTTGAGCTAAAAGATAAATTTGTCAACGATGCGTTTTTAGTAACATCAAGCGAAGTTAACTGATTTGAATTGCAGTATAAACTTTCCAGACCTGGATTACTAGTGTTGATGAAATTTGTTAATTTATTTGTAGAACAATTTATATCTGTTAGTTTTTCGTTTTTAGAAAGATCTAAAGTAGTTAAATTGTTTTTTTGACAGTCTAGTGATTGCAAAGCAACAAAATCCTGAATCCCTGTTAAGTCCGCAATAGAACTAGAAAAAACATTTAATGAAGTTAGTTTATTAATGTTATTGGTTAACACTTTCCCATCAGTGGCTCCAGAATCAATTCCTAATGCAATTAATTTACTTTCAAAATTCACATCTGGGATAAGAGTATACTGCTCAGTGTAAACTTGCACATCATCGATCAAGACACTGAATGCTGCATCATCAAAAGTAAACAAGGAAATGCTAAAGTCATACGACAAGTTTTGGTCTGGTGTAAAAGTGGTTTCTTTTACAGTCCAATTGTTGTTTGTTGCAAAAGTACTGCTGGATAGTGTTGTAGCACTCCCGTTTTGGCTAATATTTAAACTTATAGGGTGATCACCGCCATAATTTGAGCCAATATACTTATATTTAAATTTTACAGTATAAGTTTTTCCAGCGATCATAGGGACTTGAGCTGTGATTTTTGGTTTAGTGGTGCTATTAGCTATAGACAACTGTGCACTTTTGCTACCTTCGGTAAAATAGGTAGTGTTTTGGGTCACATTATTCTCAATTATCCAGTTGGACAATGTTGCACTATTCGTCCAAGTTTCGAATCCGCCGTTTGGAGCTAAATTGTTTTGGGAGAATAGATTAAAAGTGCAAAATGCAAATACGATAAGTAATCTTGTTTTCATATAATTTATTGGAGGTTTTTATAAGGCGCAAGAGTACGAAAAAATATCCTGTTTTCTTACGATATTTTCTAGGAATATCCAACTGATTTTATTTTTATAACAAAAAACTTTTTTTAAAAGTGTTTTATCTTAAAATACCGTTAACTATTGCGTAATATCTAATTTACTTCCACTATTTTTGAAGTTAATTAGTAAAATGAAAAAACTGTAAACATGAAACCGCTATGATTCTAAAAACAAATTGGGAATCAAGAAGAGGGATATCATGTTCTAATTTATAAACAAATATTTTCGAGATATGAAAAAAATAAATCTAACTTCATTAGCATTACTTGCGGCTTTGTCATTATGTCTTTCGACCAATGCGCAAACATCAACGACTTATGTTGCGAAAAAAGGAAAATTGAATGAACCAGAATTGCAAAGATGGTCTCATCTGGATTTAGCCAAAGACAGTATTCCTGGAATGAGTGTTGATAAAGCTTATGCCGAATTACTAAAAGGTAAAAAAGGCGTTAAAGTAGTTGTTGGTATAGTAGATTCTGGTGTTGATATTGACCATGAAGATTTGAAAGCAGTAGTTTGGACCAATAAAAAAGAGATAGCCGGAAACGGAATTGATGACGATAAAAACGGTTATATTGATGATATTCACGGTTGGAACTTTTTAGGCGGTGCTGGAAAAGAAACTCTTGAAATGACCCGAATCATAAAAAAAGGGGATGACGGATCTGCAACTTATAAAAGTGCATTGGCTGCTTATAATGAAAAATACAACAAAGCATTACAAGACAAACAACAAGTTGATTTCTTGACTGCGACCGATAAAGCCATTCAAAAACATTTGAATAAAGAAAATTATACTATTGAAGATTTGAACGGAATTGTAACTACAGATCCTGATTTGTCTAAAAGTAAAATGATCATGACTCGTATCTTGACCAATGCCGGACCAACTTTTAGAACAGAAATCGAAGATTACGGAAAATACGTTTACGATCAATTGAACTATAATTTGAATAAAGAGTTTGATGGCAGAAAAATTGTAGGCGATAATCCGGAGGATATTAAAAATACCAAATATGGTAATAATATTGTTTATGGACCAGATAAAGAAGAAGCATTACACGGAACTCACGTTGCCGGAATTATTGCCCAAGTAAGAGGTAATAATATTGGTGGAGATGGAGTCGCTGATAATGTTGAGATTATGGCAGTAAGAGCCGTTCCAGATGGAGACGAATATGACAAAGATATTGCACTTGCAATTCGTTATGCTGTAGATAATGGAGCAAAAGTGATTAATGGTAGTTTTGGAAAAAGCTACTCACCACACAAACAATGGGTTTTTGATGCTATCAAATATGCTGAAAAGAAAGACGTTTTGTTTGTACATGCCGCTGGAAATGATGGAAACAATATCGATTTAGACGAAAATACAAACTTCCCAAATGACTCCGAAGACAATAAAAAAGAATTTGCTTCGAATGTTTTGACTGTTGGTGCTTTGAATAATGGATATGGAGAAAGTGTAATTGCACCATTTTCAAATTATGGAACACTAAACGTAGATGTATTTGCTCCTGGAGACGAAATTTACGCAACGATTCCAAACAATAAATACAAATATTTACAAGGAACTTCTATGGCAGCACCAAATGCTGCTGGAGTAGCTGCCTTGATTCGTTCGTATTACCCAAAATTATCTGCTAAACAAGTAAAACAAATCTTGATGGAATCAGGAACACCACTTCCAGCCACAGTACTTTTGGGCGAAAAACAAGAATCGAATAAAGCAGTCAATTCTTCTAAATCAGGCAAAATGGTTAATGCTTATAATGCATTACTGATGGCTGAGAAAATGTCTAAGAAATAATTTTAATTACTATTAATCCAATGGAAGGGCGTTTGCTCTTCCATTTTTTATTTTTAAATACCATGCGCAAACTCTATTTATTTGTATTCTTTTCTGTAAGTCTTGGGAATCTATTTGCCCAAAGTTCGGGCTATTGGCAACAACATGTCGATTATAAAATGGACGTCACTATGGATGTCAAAAACTATCAGTACAAAGGGAAACAAGAACTGATTTACACCAATAATTCTCCAGATACGTTGAAGAAAGTATATTATCACTTATATACAAACGCTTTTCAACCAGGAAGCGAAATGGACGCTAGATTGCAAACTATCAAAGATCCAGATGGTCGTATGGTAACCAAAATAAAAGTTGATGGTAAAGACGTAAAAGAAAGCCGAATTAAAAATCTTAAACCGAATGAAATTGGGTATTTGAAAATTTCTAATTTCAAACAAGACGGTGTTGTAGCTGTTGCTAAAGAGGTAGGAACGATTCTGGAGGTAACTTTAGCGAAACCTATTTTGCCGAATTCAAAAACCACTTTTACTCTTGATTTTGATGGTCAAGTACCTGTTCAAATTCGTCGTACAGGACGCAATAGTGTAGAAGGAGTCGAATTATCGATGGCACAATGGTACCCAAAAATGGCTGAGTTTGATTTTGAAGGTTGGCACGCTGATCCTTACATTGCCAGAGAATTTCATGGCGTTTGGGGAAATTTTGATGTAAACATTACAATAGATAAGGACTATACTTTGGGAGGATCTGGTTATTTGCAAAACCCAAACGAAATAGGTCATGGTTATCAAGATGCTGGAGTTACAGTAGTTTATCCAAAAAAAGCAAAAACTTTGACTTGGCATTTTATAGCACCTATGGTACATGATTTTACTTGGGCTGCCGATAAAAATTATGCACACGATATAGTAAAGGGGCCTAATAATGTCGATCTACATTACCTTTATAAAAACGTACCAGCTGTAGCAGAAAATTGGAAAAAACTTGAGCCTTTGATGGTAAAGGTAATGGATTATTACAACAAAACTGTTGGTGATTATCCATACAAGCAATACTCATTTATACAAGGAGGAGATGGCGGAATGGAGTATGCAATGTGTACCTTAATGTTGGGTAACGGAAAACTTGAAGGAATTTTGGGAACCGCAACGCATGAGATGGGACATTCATGGTTTCAACATATTTTAGCATCCAACGAATCGAAACACCCTTGGATGGACGAAGGTTTTACAACCTACATCGAAGATTCTGCTCTAAATGAATTGAAAGATAAAAAGGAAGAAAACCCATTCAAAGCAAATTATGCAACATATTATAAATTAGTGGAATCAGGGAAAGAACAGCCACTATCTACGCACGGGGATCGTTATGATGAAAACCGTTCTTATAGTATTGCATCTTATGTAAAAGGAAGTATTTTCCTTTCGCAATTGATTTATGTTATAGGTCAGGACAATTTGAATAAAACCCTTAAGAAGTACTACCAAGATTTCAAATTCAAACACCCATCACCAAACGATATCAAGAGAACTGCCGAAAAAGTTTCGGGAGCCAACTTAGATTGGTACCTGGTAGACTGGACAGAAACATTAAATACTATCGATTATGGAATTAATGAGGTAAAGGAAAATGGAGAAAAAACAACTGTAACTTTAGAACGTATAGGTAGAATGCCAATGCCTATTGATTTATTGGTTGAATACACAGATGGTACCAAAGAAAGTTTTTACATCCCGTTGCGAATGATGAGTTTCCAAAAAGAAAATCCAACTCCAGAAATCAACAGAACGGTTCTTAACGATTGGGCTTGGGCATATCCTACTTTTGAGTTTAACATTTCAAAACCAAAAGCGACCATTAAGAAAATCACTATTGACCCAAGCGGTTTAATGGCTGATGTAAAACAAAGTAATAATGTTTATGAAGTGAAATAACATTTCAAAACTAGAATATAAAAAGTTCTTTTAAAATGTAATGTTTTAAAAGAGCTTTTTTTATGCAAGAATGATTTTTGTATTTGAAAAATTTATTAGTAAATTTCCGTTTTAAACAAATAAAATAGAATAAAATGAAGAATATAGGTGTTTTGCTAAGTGTTTTACTGCTTGCTTCTTGTATGAGTAAAGAAGAAAAAATGAAAGAAGCTAATGAAGAAGGGAATGAAGTAGTTGCTGTAAAAGCAAAATTCATTGAAGGAGCTGGTGATGCATTACAAAACGAAGGAAAAAAAGCAGTCAAAAGTGCTTCCAAAGGAGTTGGCGAAATTATAAAAGGAGTTAATTCTGGAATGAGTGAAAGTATAAATACTGCTGAAGTGATATCAGACCCCACATTTAAAAACTGTTTTGAGGATTGTAAAGCCGAAAAAATATACGGTGAAGATTCCGATAAAACTAAGAAAGTGACTGTTTATTTAATAGCTAAAAAGGATTTTTCAGGCAAATTAACTTTAAGAGCATTAGATGAAGATAAAAAGGAAATTGGAAGAAGTAATTTAGAAGTGTCTATAAAAAAGGACGAAGCAAAGTATGTTGATTTTGCCTTCGATGCAAGAACACATTTATTACAAACGGAATCTTTTACAATTAAGTAATAATTCAATTTTGAAGTTTTAATATTATCTGTGAATCAAATTATTGTTTCAGGACGAGACATAATTTACAAATGAAAAACGTTTAGTTTTAAAAGAAACTTTCTTTTAAAACTAAACGTTTTTATTATTTAAGTGAGAGTTTATTTCGTTGTGCTCCAAAGCTCCAACAGATCCACCATTATGTTTTATAAACCGAATTTTTTACTAAAGTCACAACCGCAAGATAGGTAAAGAAAAAGGAATAAAACTAATACTTTACTGTTTCTAAAATGGATTCCTTTTTTTGATCAACATCTGAATTTACTTCAACAGAAACGGGACTCTCTTCTACTTTTTTAAACGGAAAAATTCTTCTATAACTTAATACTCTCCATAACCATTCTACTGGGCCATAGTTGAATTTTGAAAGCCACCATTTACTTAGAAATAACTGAATAGTAAATACCGAAATTGCCAATACAAAATAAAACCAATAAGGCATAGTATTAGATATATTCATGCCAATACCCGAAAAGATAAATAAAGAAAGTATATTTTGCACCATATAATTTGTTAATGTCATTTTGCCAGAAAATCTAAAATAGCTGAAAATTGTTTTTAGTTTATTATTGATATATAACAAGCATAACCCAGATGCAATAAACAGCATGGTGCTTATGATTAACCAAAAAACGGGATTAAAATAGGTAAGAAAAGAAGCCTTATTAATTGTTGCAATTTTAAATAACACGCCCAATGGAACAGCAACAGATAAGCTTATGAAAAATATTTTTTTTAATTGTTTTTTCAATTCATGCAAACGATTAAAAAAGTTAGTTTTTTGAGCATAAAATCCCAATAGCATGCAGGCAAACATCACGATATGAACTGTAATTGCATAATTCAAGAAAAGTATTTCTCCATAATAAGTACCTAACAAATTAAATTTAAAGACATCAAACAAGTTCCCGGAATGATACAATAGCAGGTATTTAGGATCTGTATTTACATCTGGTAAAATTAATGTTATACTGTTAACAAAAGCATGAATAAAAGGGGTTAGTATAAATAGTAATATGGAAGTTCTAATAATGGTTTTTGCGGAACTTTTATAAAAAAGAAGTAATATAAGACCCAAAAAAGCATAGTCTTTTAAAATGTCACCCAGCCAAATAGCGGAGTTAATAAAGGATAGTATAAAAAGACAAATCATTCTCCAGCAAAAAAAGGAAACAGGATTTTTACCTTTACTGGCAACATTATTAATAAGAATGGCAAAACCATATCCAAACAGAATACTCAATAATGTCCATGATTTTGCAGCAAAAAAATATCGGATTATTTCTTTAAGTACATTAGATATTGGACTGTTAGGTATGGTTGAAGTCGATGATCCAATATAGACAAAATCGATATAGTTTCCAATTACAACACCCAGCAAAGCCCATCCTCTTAGAATGTCAACAATTGCTGTTCTTTTCTGATCTTCAATAGGTTGATAGGTATTGTCCATGATTTAAGTTTGAGTTATGTAATTAATTCTGTTTTTCAAAACAATCAAATGTAAGAAAAATAAACGCTCAATAAATAGGTTTTTTTCAAATATTAAGTTGGTTATTTTTTATGAAAAATGTTAGGTCTTATTTCGATTTTATACCTAATAATTTCGGAGATCAGTCCAGCGCATCCGTTTGATGATTTGTAATGTTTTTTTATATTAGCTGAATAAACTATAGAAGTTTTCATAACACAAAGCTTAAACGAACTATTTATAAACTTAAATAATATTAAATGAAAAAAAATAACAGAAAGAGTTTAGTCATATTAGCGATTGGTGCATTGTTATTAAGCGCAACATTTGTTTTAAGACATTATTTTGCAATAAACGATTTTTCAGATGGTATTTTAAAAGGTATAGGAATTGGACTTATGATTTATAGTCTTATTCTACCTCGCAATCAACGTTGTAAAACAAGTCAAAGTTAATTACAATAGGATTTGACTTTGCAGACTGTTTCTGGTTGTTTTGATTCGTCTGACAAGAGAAATATCTAATTCGAGAGGAGCAAGTCTCAAAAGAATACACTATTTATAAGACTAAATATGGAGTTTTATAAATAGTGTTTTTTTATATGCTATTTGTTATGCTTAGGGCTGTGTAACAGCAAAGTATTTTTAATAATAAGAGTTTTTTTTGGTTAAAAATATTATGAATTTTTTAACTTGTAAGGTTTGTCTTTAATAGCTAGTTTTGAAAGCAAATCCCTCCAACTTCATGAAGCCGGTGGACGTTATACGTAATTTTAAAAGAAAACTATATGATTAAAACTTTTTGCTTCACGACATTAACTTTTTTGTTTATTCAGACATCGTTTGGACAGAAAATTTTAACTTCTAATGATAGTCTTGCAGGCTATTTCAATGAAATTAAAATTCAGACTAACAAGCATAAAAAACTATGGTCTACTGATTTATATGAACCAATACTTTTGGTAGATCCTAACTCCAGAAAAGTATTTGCAAACTATCCTGATACAGCTAGCACTCTCAAGCAAGATGGCAAAATTTACTCAGGTATTTTGCCAAATAAAATTAATATCTCAAACACTGCAATCGATTGGAATGGAAAACGTTGGGCTATGATTATGCTTCCATTACCAACTAATAAACAAGACAGATTAAATTTACTGGCTCACGAGTTATTTCACGTAAATCAGCCTTCATTAGGTTTTGAACTTTTCAATACAGAAAACAATCATCTTGATCAAAGAGATGGAAGAATTTATTTGCGTTTAGAATTAGAAGCATTAAAGAAAGCCATAGAAGGAACCAATAAAAAGGAACGAAAAGCACATCTAACTAATGCCATGATTTTTAGAAAATATAGACATTTATTATATCCAGGAGCTGACATTACCGAAAACTCATTAGAACTCAATGAAGGAATTGCTGAATATACAGGTTTTGTCATTAGCGAGAGAAATGTAAAACAATCTACAGAACACTTTATAGAAAGCATAAATACCTTTTTAAGCAATCCTACATTTGTTCGTTCATTTGCTTACCAAACAATTCCTGTATACGGTTATTTGCTTGACCCTATAAAGAAAGGTTGGAACAGAGAAATAACAATTAAGACAAACCTTACTGACTATTTTGTGAAAATGTTTGACGTATCACTACCAACAGATCTAAAAAAAACGGCTGACTTAATTTTAAATCAATATAACGGTGAGACTATTATTTCAGAAGAAAAAACAAGGGAGGAAAAAATAGCAAAACTGATAGCTGAATACAAAAGTAAGTTTGTTACGCAACCTCATTTTGAACTTAAAATTGAGAAAATGAATGTCTCATTCGATCCAAGAAATATTTTACCACTTGAAGGAAAAGGAACAGTATACCCTAATATTAGAGTTACTGATAATTGGGGAATACTTGAAGTTAAGAACGGAGCATTAATGAGTTCTAATTGGGATAAAATTTCAACATCAATTCCTTTAAAAGATGATGGTAAAATAATAAATGGTGACGGTTGGACATTGGAGCTTAAAGATGGTTATTCAGTGATAAAAAATGAAAATACAGGCAACTACATACTGACTAAAAAAATATAATAACACATAAAATAGGTAGCCTTTACTTTGGAACAAATTTGAGCGACACGAAATATGAATGAAATTTTAGAATATATAAGCAAAGTTACCCTACTTGACACAGCAGCAAGTGAAGAATTCTTAGATGCATTTGAAATTAGGACTTTCGCAAAAGGAGATTCCATTTTGAAAGGAGACCAAGTATGCAAACATTTCTATTTCATAAAATCAGGGCTTACAAAATCTCATTTTTACAAAGACGATAAAGAGTTTATCATGACTTTTTTTAAAGAGAATATGATGTTCACAGAAATTAGTAGTTACCTCACCGAGCAACCATCAAAATATATGATTATGGCTTTAGAGGATACAACAGTATATTCAATAAACAAAGTGAAGATACTATCGTTGTGCAAAAAGCATCATTCTCTTGAAACATTATTTAGTAAACTATTTTCATTAGCTACCCTAGGAATGATGAAACGCATTAGCGAAATGCTAGAAGAGGATGCTACCAAACGCTACAAAAATTTTATGAGTGAGAAAAATGAAATACTACAACGTATCAGCCTAGGTGATTTATCTAGCTATTTAGGTATAACACAAGTTTCATTGAGTAGAATTAGAGCCAAAAAATAATTATTTATCATATGTTAAAAGAAAATTTTTATTCCCAAAATATCTTTGTGTTATAACAAATAAAGATAAAAATTATGGAATCAAGAATGAAAAATCCGGCCTCAGTATTAGGCGTAAATCCAGCTATTCAATCAATGATGGGTTCAATATACCAAAGTGGTATATCTTCTGAATTACTTGAATACGTTGGTTTAAGAGTGGGGCAAATAAACAACTGCGAATTATGTATCGGTGAGACGATAGTAAGAGCCAAAGAAAATCCAGTAACAAGAAACCGAATTGAGCATGTATTGTCTTGGAGAGATTCACAAGTGTTCAATGAATCAGAACAGGCAGCACTAGAACTTGCCGAAGCAATTACCAAATTGGAGAATAAATATGAATCTGTTTCAGACGAACTTTGGTTCAAGGTTGATAAGAATTTTGGAGATAAAGAAAAAGCAGCTTTGGTGCTATTCATTTCTGTAATGAATATGTTTACTCGACTAAATATAGTAACTAGACAATTAACTCCTGATTGGGAGAATTAATAAAGTTGGTTAAAGTCCAGAAAGCAATTTAAAATTCTGGCAATAATAAGAGGAGACAATGAACTATTAACAGTGGTTTAGCTTCGCTCAGTTTGGCGACCTCGAGTGGTGTAATGAGAGCTAACGCGCTTAATTGAACGTTAGTTCTTTTTATTTACATTTGTGCTTAACTTAGGCAGATAATTTTCAAATACTCTGTTTTGGGCAATGCTCACAACGCCAAGCGATATAACTTAAAAAAAACAGGTTCTATAGAAAATTCTCAGTTTAAAAAATTCCTAAATATGATAAGCCCAGGAACGTTATAAACCATTAAAAAAGAAATATTTTGTACGAACGAAAAACTCCACTAAAAAATGATTGTTCTATAGAAAAAACATTAAATATCATTTCTGGTAAATGGAAACCTGCAATATTAAGTGAACTTTTAAAAAATAATTTAATAAGATTAAGAGATATTCAAATAGGACTACCAGAAGCTTCAAAAAGAGCCTTAACACAACAGCTAGGCGAAATGATAGAAGATGGACTAATTGAGAAAAAGGACTTTGATCAATTCCCTAAAAAAACAGAATATACAATTACCTCTTTAGGAATGCAGCTTTCACCAGTTTTTAAGGAACTTTCAAAATTTGGAGATAAATTGAAATAGGGCATAATTTTTCCCTTATTTGAAAGCTAGATTAAACAAAATAGATTTGCCTTGTAATTAAAAACTATAAAGATGAATTTAAAAGGCGTAATAATACAAGGCAGTTCAAGAAGTAATGGAAACACTAACAAGATTGTTTCTTTTGTCCAGAAAGAAACTAGTTTTGACATTATAGATTTGAAATCAAAACAAATAGGTGGATTTGATTATGATTCTAAAAATAAAGACGATGATTTTCTTCCTTTAATGGAAGAGATAGTTAATAAATATGACACCATAATTTTTGCAACTCCAGTATATTGGTATTCTATGAGTGGAATTATGAAAAATTTCTTTGACCGAATAGCAGACTGTTTAAAAAATGAAAAGGAAATTGGGGAAAAGCTTCAAGGAAAAGCAATGGGTATGATAAGTTGCGGCTCTGATTCGGAGTTAAAAAAAGGATTTGAAATGCCTTTTGTAGAAACTGCTAATTATTTAGGAATGTATTATTTGGGTAATGTGCATACTTGGGTGGAAAATGAAATAATTTCAGAATCTCTAAAAAAAGACCTAACTATTTTTATAGAGGAAAAAATAAATGCAGTAAATAGCAATGCAAAAAATTAATTGCTAATACAGGTACACTTACGAAAAATTTTATATGTTATCGTAAGTGTACCTGTGTTTGTTAGATTAGTTGTTTAGAAAAATCCTTCTATAAATGAAAATATCTCGGGTCAGGATATTTAAACACAAAATCCAGTTCTGAAACTAATTTCGATGATGAAATTATTCTGCCTTTCGGTTCACATTCGTCCAAAAGAGGGATATTTTTTTGAGCATTTATAACTTCGGCTTTACTAGGATGAAGAGGAGCAACAACGTTGTAAATTTTTGACTGTGATTGCTGTTCTATCATTTTTTCAATTACGGAGCTAATATCTGAGTAATGAATATGATTAACAGAAAGATCTAAATTTGAAACATCATAATTACACAAAAGTCGTTCATCACCCATTAATCCTGCCAATCGCAAAATGTTGACTTGCGGATATATTCCTTTTATCATTCTTTCGCCGGAAATATTATCCGATGACAAATCATTTTCTGTAAATTCTTTTGCAAGATCAGGATATACACCAGTAGAACTCATCAAGAATAGTTGCCCTTTGAAATCACCAATAAAGGACGACAAATTCTGAACCCTATTGTATAACGAACTGATGCAACAACTTTTTTCAGATAGTGGAACGGTAATTATCATTACATCCAAATCTGGAGCAATTTCCCATTGCTCAATTTTTTTGGATAACTGATAATCCATAAAGCTAATAATTGTTGGATTAAATCCTTTAGAAAGAAAATTTTCTGCTTTATCGGAAGTAGTTGTTGTAGTATAAATTTCAAATCTTTCGGATAACTTTTCGGCAAGTCTGGAGCCGAGCCAACCACAACCTACAATTCCTATTTTTTTCATTACTTAGTAGTTTGGATTGATAATAATTCGTCTAAAACTGATAATAATTGGGCATTTTTTGTGCTTGAAATACCAATACAATTCTGAACGGCTTCGGGGATATGACTAGCCTTTTCCTTGAGCGCAGTTCCTTCTTCTGTTAAACTTACAAGTATTTTTCGTTCATCAGCAGAGCTGCGAACTCTTGTTAGAAGTCCGTTTTTTTCCATTCTTTTGAGCAAGGGAGTAAGTGTTCCGTTGTCTAAGTGAAGAAATTCACCAATTTTACTAATATTCATACTTCCGTTTTCCCATAAAACCACCATCACCAAATATTGTGGATAAGTCAGTGAAATTTCATCCAAAAAGGGTTTATACAAACCAATAATATATCGTGAAGCCGCATACGTTTTGAAGCACAAGTGTTCTGAAAAATTCATCATAACCAATAATTTTGATGAAACAAAAGTATTAATTTTATTTTGTGCACAAACTATTTGTTTAAAATATTTATGGATACAAATTAAAAGATAATTATTGTACTTAAATGAAGGAAACCTGATAAGAATATTGAATAGGGAGTATTTGACACAAGAGATGTAATGTCCAGTTCAAATAAAAGAAAAATAATCACCAATTAGAGTTGTCAATTCCTGTTGATAATAACAAAAATGAAAAGGACAATCGGTGTAATATTATTTATGAATGTGTTTTAGATACGCGAGGTTGCGTGAAGGATAGAAGCTAGCTACCAAAGTAGCGCGGATAGCCTGACAGCATTAGGGAAAGAGGCCGAATATGCGACAGGATAGGTAGGCCTCTTTTTCTAATGGTGGCACGCCCAAATAGCGTGTAATCAGTTTTTTTGAATTTATTCTATAGAGATAGGATTGTTTTTAGAAAGATTCTTCAACATATCTACTGTCATCATTTCTAAGTCAAATTCGTGTTTCCAGCCCCAATCTTCTCTTGCTCGACTGTCATCAATACTGGCTGGCCAACTATCGGCAATTTTTTGACGGAAGTCCGGTGCATAGGTTACTTCTAGTTCTGGAATATGTTTTTTGATTTCGGCAGCAATTTCGGTTGGAGTAAAACTCATAGCCGCTAAATTATAGGAAGATCGAATTTTAATTTGTTCAACCGGTGCTTTCATAATGTTTATGGTAGCTGCAATAGCATCATCCATGTACATCATTGGCATTTTGGTTTCTGAAGATAAGAAGCATTCGTATTTTTTATCAGAAAGAGCTTTGTGGTATATGTCTACAGCGTAGTCAGTGGTTCCTCCGCCAGGAAGTGTTGTCCAACTGATTAAACCAGGATATCTAATACTTCTTACATCTACTCCAAAAACATTATGGTAGTATTCACACCATCTTTCACCAGCTTGTTTGCTGATTCCATATACGGTAGAAGGTTCCATTACAGTATATTGTGGGGTGCTTTCTTTTGGTGTAGTAGGTCCAAAAACGGCTATACTAGAAGGCCAGAATATTTTTTTTATTTTTCCTGCTTTCGCTAAATTTAAGACATGAAATAAGGAGTTCATATTTAAATCCCATGCAAAAGCTGGATTTTTTTCGGCTGTTGCAGAAAGTAGAGCAGCCATTAAGTATACATCAGTAATTTGGTGCGATTCTACTAAATTTTCGATTTGGTTAAAATCTAAAGCATTAACCACTTCAAAAGGTCCTGAATTGACAACATCAGTATTCAATTTTCGAATGTCGGAAGCAATAACATTTTCCGTTCCGTATAGCGCTCTAAGTTGGTGGGTTAATTCGGTACCTATTTGCCCACAAGCACCTATAATTAATATTTTTGGATTCATTTTAAAAAAATTTAAAGACAAATATAATGATTTCGTAATTAGATAGGGAAATTTAACTACCGGTTTGTTATTCTATAGAATTACCGCTGAATTTTTCTTTCAGAATGGGTTAAATTTTAGAAAATTTGAAAATAATAATGCATTAGATTGCTAAGATTGTTATTCCTAAACTGAAATTCGTTATTGTAAATTTACTTTGTAACTTTGTCCTTCAAATAGTTTAGGAAGGATAGGGATAATTCTAAATCTCTTTACAAGGGATTTGTCCATTAAAAATAAATAATTGCTACAAATGAATAATAAATTAACGCTGCTTTTTTTGGTGCTTTTGATGCAGTTTTCGTGTAAAAATGACGACGATCAACGTCTTGCCGATAATTTAAGGGATGCCAAAAAGAAAGAATTAATTTTCACAACTATTAATAAAGGGTGGAATTTTTATGATAAACCCATCAATTCCACTTCTGAAGCGACTTTGTCCAAATGGGCCGAATGGCGCGCTTTTATGGATGAATTGTCTATCAAACCAAAGAAAACAATAGGGGCTTTTCAAAAGAAAGCCAAGGCATTATCGACCAAAGCGATGGCTTTGAATAACAATATCCCTGCTCAATTTGACACTCCACAAATACGAAGCCGAATCGCAACTCTGATTACTCAAGTACAGATGTTGGATTTGTACATTAATTTGGATAAAGTTTCGGATAAAAAAGTAACCAAGTTAGTTTCAGAAATAAATATTGAGTTGGTTTCTCTAGAGAGACAAATGGATAAGATTGTAGAGAAAAGCAAAATCCCGATGGAAGTTGGAGAGTCCGAATTATTAATGATGTTGGACACCACAAGAGCCATTCAGTCTGGGACTCCAGAGATTCAAGGTAATCCGAACAATCCTAATAACCCAAATAATCCAAACGCACCACACGTTGAGTAAAGCCACTATATATTCGGTTTATGATTCATCTCCAAAAACGGCTCAGATTGTAGCTCGTTTGCAGGAAAATAATCAGGTAAAAATGCAATTGGAAGGTTTGTTGGGATCAGCAGCCTCTTTTGTAATTCAATCTCTTTTTAAGAAATCAGAACTTCCATTTTTGGTGGTTTTAAATGATAAAGAAGAAGCGGCTTATTATTTGAATGATCTTGAACAAATGATAGGTGAACAGGATGTGTTGTTTTACCCCGGTTCTTTCCGTCGTCCGTATCAAATAGAGGAAACGGATAATGCCAATGTTTTGCTAAGGGCTGAGGTACTTAATAGAATCAATTCCCGCAAAAAACCAGCAATCATAGTTACTTATCCAGAGGCACTTTTTGAAAAAGTAGTGACCCGAAAAAATTTGGACCAAAACACTCTGAAAGTAAGTTTGGGGGATAAAATCTCGATTGATTTTCTAAACGAAGTGTTGTTTGAATACGAATTCAAAAGAGTAGATTTTATCACGGAACCAGGAGAATTCTCTGTTCGTGGAGGAATTGTAGATGTGTTTTCGTTTTCTAATGACAATCCGTACCGAATTGAGTTTTTTGGTAATGAAGTAGAGAGCATCCGTAGTTTTGATGTGGGTACTCAACTATCATTAGAAAAACAAAAAAAAATCACCATTATTCCTAATGTTGAAAATAAAGTTTTTCAGGAAAACAGAGAGAGTTTTCTAGATTATATAGCCGAAAGAACGGTTTTGTTTTTTCAAAACACTGAGAATCTTTTATACGAATTAGATAAGCAATTTGGCAGAGCCGAAGAAGCTTTTGAGAAATTGTCAAAGGATATCAAACACGCCACGCCAGAGCAATTGTTCTTGAATCAAAAAGCATTTGTAAAAAGAGCGTTGGATTTTTCGATTGTAGAATTCCATTCAAAGCCAGTTTTTAAAACGACCAAGAAATTTGAATTTCATATTCAGCCACAGCCTTCATTCAATAAACAATTTGATTTGTTGTTGAATAATTTGAGTGAAAATCATTTTAATGGCTATCAAAATTATTTGTTTTGTTCGAATGAAGCGCAGGCAAAACGTTTTCACGATATATTCGAAACGTTAGATGAAGCCAATTCGGAGAATATTCGCAAGCAATACAAAACTATCGTATTGCCTTTGTATCAAGGATTCATCGATCAGGAAAACCAAATAATCTGCTATACTGACCATCAAATTTTTGAGCGTTATCATAAATTTAGCATCAAAAACGGTTATTCGAAAAAGCAAAATTTAACCTTAAAGGAACTGACCACTTTGTCAGTAGGTGATTATGTAACACATATTGATCACGGAATTGGGAAGTTTGGAGGGTTACAAAAAATACAGGTAGAAGGCAAAACACAGGAAGCTATTAAACTGGTTTATGCCGATAATGATATCGTGTATGTGAGTATTCACTCATTACACAAGATTTCAAAATACAACGGAAAAGACGGAACGCCACCTAAAATTTACAAGTTAGGTTCGAATGCTTGGAAGGCTTTAAAACAAAAAACCAAAGCAAGGGTCAAACATATTGCATTCAATTTGATTCAATTGTATGCTAAACGCCGATTAGAAAAAGGATTTCAGTTTGCACCTGACAGTTATTTGCAAAATGAGCTGGAAAGCTCCTTTATATACGAGGACACACCGGACCAAATCAAATCGACACAAGAAGTCAAAGCCGATATGGAGAGTGAGCGCCCTATGGACCGTTTGGTTTGTGGTGACGTGGGATTTGGTAAAACCGAAGTGGCTATTCGTGCGGCTTTCAAGGCAGTAGATAACAGCAAGCAAGTGGCAATTTTGGTTCCTACGACTATTTTGGCTTACCAACATTATCGCACCTTTAGCGAAAGGTTGAAAGATATGCCGGTTTCTATTAGTTATTTGAACCGTTTTAGAACCGCCAAACAAAAAACAGAAACCTTAAAACAACTCGCTGAGGGTAAACTAGACATTGTTATTGGAACACACCAATTGGTCAACAAAAATGTAGTTTTCAAAGACTTAGGATTGTTGATTGTCGATGAGGAACAGAAATTTGGGGTTAACGTAAAAGATAAACTTAAAACCATAGCGGCCAATGTTGATACTTTGACATTGACAGCAACGCCAATCCCGAGAACCTTACAGTTTTCGTTAATGGCAGCCCGAGATTTATCAGTAATTACAACACCTCCGCCAAATAGATATCCTATAGAAACAAATGTGGTCGGGTTTAACGAAGAGTTGATTCGTGATGCGATTTCGTATGAAATACAGCGCAACGGACAGGTTTTCTTTATCAATAACCGAATTGAAAATATCAAGGAAATTGCCGGAATGATACAGCGTTTGGTGCCAAATGCCCGAGTAGGAATTGGTCATGGACAAATGGATGGTGCCAAACTCGAGGAATTGATGCTTGGCTTCATGAATGGTGAGTTTGATGTTTTGGTAGCAACCACCATTATCGAGAGCGGATTGGATGTTCCTAATGCAAATACCATTTTCATTAATAATGCCAATAATTTTGGATTGTCTGATTTGCATCAAATGCGAGGTCGGGTAGGACGCAGTAACAAGAAAGCATTTTGTTATTTCATCTGTCCGCCGTATTCCCATATGACCGAAGATGCTAGAAAACGTATTCAAGCTTTGGAACAATTCAGCGAATTGGGTAGCGGTTTGAACATTGCCATGAAAGATCTTGAAATTCGTGGAGCGGGAGATTTATTGGGAGGAGAGCAAAGTGGTTTCATTAACGACATAGGTTTTGATACCTACCAAAAAATCATGAACGAAGCCATCGAGGAATTGAAGGAGAACGAATTCAAGGATTTATACCCAGAAGAGAATAATATCGAGACGAAGGAATATGTAAAAGATCTCCAAATCGATACTGATTTTGAATTATTATTTTCAGACGAATACATCAATAATGTCACGGAGCGCTTGAGTTTGTACAATGAGTTGGCCGATGTGAAAAATGAGGAAGAATTAGTCATTTTCCAAAATAAGCTAATAGACCGTTTTGGCCCGATGCCACCAAGAGCTAATGCTTTAATGAACAGTATTCGTATCAAATGGATAGCCACAAGAGTGGGAATCGAAAAATTGGTGATGAAAAAAGGTAAGATGATTGGTTATTTTGTCTCAGATCAACAATCAGATTATTACCATTCTACACGCTTTCACAAAGTGATTCAGTTTGTACAAACCAACAGCAGTATTTGTGTAATGAAAGAGAAACAAACCCCAGCCGGTTTACGACTGTTATTGACTTTTGATAATGTAAAATCGACTCGAGTAGCATTAGAATTGATGCAGAAGTTGGGAGGGGAGTAAAAAAAGATAACCAGTTTAATGTAATACAATTAATTGGAAAAGGATAAAGAGTTTTTTGGCTCTTTATCCTTTTTTTATCTTGTTACTTCATCAATTAAATAAAAAATAGATTTAAAATCGATGCCGCTCATTTTTTCAAAACCAATTTCGCAGGTTCGGCTGGTGGAGTAGCCTTCTTTGCAGTTGGTAGGGATTTGTGCTTTTAACTCTCGTAATCCATGTTCATTTAGTTCCGGAATCAGGAAGCCTCTGTCTCCAGCAAAACCGCAACAATTGCTGTCAATAAGGATAACTTTATCCGCACACAGTTTAGACAAGGTCTCCAATTGTTCTGTTTTACTAATTTTTTTAACGGAACAAACAGGAAAAATGGCTACTGTATCCTTTTTGTTTTTTACAGTCAAATGAGGCATCACATAATCCAACATGAATTCTATGGGATCCACGATTTTTAGGGTTTTGGAAAACTCTTCTTTTGAATGGTAAAAACACGGACTCATATCATACAAAACAGGATATTTCCCATTTTCAGAAGCTTTTAGCAGTTCTTTTTCTAATGCTTCGGATTGTGCGTGATTGGCTTCTGCAAAACCTTTACTCGAAAATGGCATACCACAACAATGGGTGTCTAAGGATTCTGGGTAAATTATGGTAAAACCGGCACGAACCAATAAACGATGAGTCAGTTCGGTCAATTGTAGATCATCAGAGTCTTGGAAACGGTTTTTCCCCATGCTCCTGTTGATGCAGGAAGGAAAGTAAATAACTTTTAAATCAGCGGTTGTATTCATTATAAATGCTTTTGATTCGTGTTAATTTTATGAGCTCCTTTTGGCATTTCCGGAATCCATTTCGGAACCTTTCCAAAGGTGATAAAATGGGATAGATTAGACAAGGCTGTCATAATAGTGGTTCCAAAAATAGAGTGAAAAAAGGAAACTATTTTTAATCCGGTTCTCATAAATGCTGTGGTTCCCGCCATGTGTGAGCCAATGTAAGCGGCCACTTTTTTATTGCCGGTATCTAATTGTGAAGCACGCCAAGTTTTTACAAACTTTCCGGTATCGATATGAACGGGACAGGCCAAGGCACAAAGTCCATCAGTGGCGCAGGTTTCGTCCAGCTGATAGGTAACATCTTTTCGAATATCGGCCAATCGTTGTGGGTCTTCGTTAGTACTTTCTAATCGGCTGATTTCTCGGGCGATCACAATACGTTGTCGTGGTGATAAAGTTAGTCCTTCTGAAACGCAATGCGGCTCACAAAAACCACACTCCATACATTTGTCAACAATATCATTGCATTCTGGTAATGGTTTTAGATTTTTAAGATGTGCTTTGGGATCGGGATTGATGATTACATCAGGATTGATTTTATTATTAGGATCAAAAATATTTTTGATGCGTTTCATAATTTCATAAGCTGTACTTCCCCATTCTTTTTCTACAAAAGGAGCCATATTACGACCTGTTCCGTGTTCAGCTTTTAGAGAACCGTTAAAACGATCGACGACCAAAACGGACAATTCAGACATTAGTTTTTCGTAACGATCTACTTCGGTTTGGTTAGAAAAGTCTTGTGAGAACACAAAATGTAGGTTTCCTTCTAGAGCATGACCAAATAAAACGGCATCATGATATTCGTATTTTTTAAACAAGTCTTTCAATTCCAGACAGGCATCTGCGAGTTGAGGTAAAGGGAAAGCAACGTCCTCAATAATTACGGTAGTTCCGTTTTTTCGAAGTCCACCAACTGTTGGTAATAATCCTTTTCGGGCTTTCCAGTTAAAATAATATTGTTTGGGATCGCTCGTAAATTCGTAATCAGTATAAGTGGGAATAGACTGAATCTGTAATCGAATTGCATCTTGCTTTTCTTTTAAAACATTCAAATCATTGTCTCTGCATTCTACTAATAAAGCACAGGCCGATTCGGGTAAAGTTTTGAAATAATCGGGTGCATCATAGTCATTCTCAACCGAGCGAATAGATTCTCTATCTAATAATTCTACTGCTGCAACGGGGCTTGATTTCAGTAAAATTGTTGCCTTACAGGCGTCTTGAATGGTATGGAAAAAGATTAAAGAACAAGATTTATATTTTTCGTCTATAACCGTTTTGAAAGTTACATTCGAAATAAAAGCCAAAGTTCCCTCAGAACCTACCATCAGATGTTTGATGATGTCGATAGGGTCTTGATAATCAACTAGAGCATTAATGCTATACCCCGTTGTGTTTTTTATTTTGAATTTATTTTGAATTTGATGATAAAGCGTTTCATTACTTTTAATCTGATCTCTGAGGTTTTCGATTTCCTGAATTAGGGCAGATTGGTCTTTCTTGAAAGCGGCAACACTTTGAGCATCGGCGGTGTCAAGGATGGTTCCGTCATGCAATACAATTCGGATATCGGCTATAGTTTGATACGAGTTTTGCGCTGTTCCGCAACACATTCCGCTGGCATTATTTGCCACTATTCCGCCAATCATACAGGCTCCTATAGAGGCGGGATCAGGTCCAATCTTCAAACCATGTGGTGCTAAGTAATTATTAGCTTTGGCACCAATAATACCCGGTTCGAGTTTTACTCTCTGATTGTTGTCTAAAAGTTCAAAGTTTTTCCAGCCGTGTGTGGCAACCACTAATACAGAATCTGTAATAGCTTGCCCCGACAAACTAGTTCCTGCTGCTCGAAAAGTCAGAGCAATATCCAGTAATTTGGCTTGTTTTATAATCTCGATTACTTCGGTTTCGTTGTGAACCAGAATTACGATTTTGGGAATAAGTCTATAAAAGCTGGCATCTGTTCCATAAGCAAGCGTTTGCAAAGGATTGGTCAAAATGCGTTTGGGATCAATAGACGCCGATACAATATCTTTAAACGTTTGATAAGTAGGAGCTAACATACAATTGTATTTTATAAATAATCGGGTTTTTATTTCAAGAAAATTGCTTTGAAATCTTTTATGATTAAAATGTAAATTTAGGGATTAAGAAAATGGTTTTTTATAATTTACCAATCTTTCTATGGGAGACAATTTAATCTGTGCAAAAAAAAAACGAAGCACTGGGCTTCGTTTTATATAGAAAAAGTATAACTCTTAATTTTTCAAATCTTTGATCACTTTAAAAGCAATATCTACTTCATTTTCACTTACCAAAATAGTAAACTCATTAGACGTCGAAATTACTTCATTGATTATAATTCCTTCCCAAGCCAATCGCTGAAAAATGAAATAATAAATTCCTGGAACAGTGATATTTTCTTTTGGTAATTTTACTGTTATTGAGGCTAAATTGTCCAATTTCTGAATCATTTTTTCGGATGCAAAATGTTTCTCAACCAAGTAATTTACACTATTACTTACCACAATATTGGTCTCATTTACCCCTTTGGATGAGGTGTAAAAAATGTCTGGTAATGCATTAATGTCTGTAATCAAATCAGCTTGTTTGTTTAATACGGTATCCGAAACAGCAAAAGTAAAGTCAGTCAAAGCGGATCGTACCGTTATCTCCCCAATGTTTTTAATTACTTTATTGATTTTGTGATTCAATCTAAAATCTAATTCCTCAGTTAATCTTTTTAGAGCCATTACTACAGCTCCTTGTTTTACTTCTTTTCCAAATTCACTTTCTAATTCGATCATAATATTACGAGACAAAGAAGTCAGGTTGATGATGCCGAGTGATAATGCGTTTAATAAAAACGGTTTGGTTTTTATGTAATTTTCTACAATTGAAGATACTGTTTTCATAAAGATTTTAGGTATTATAGGGGGTTTTTATAATCTATTTGGGAAAATCATTGCAAATATAATTAAAAACATTTTGTTACAAATATAACATTGTTAAAATTTTATCAAAAATGATAAAAAGCGTCCATAAGATGCTCTATTACAAAGGAATTACTCTCTTTATGTACGGCAATGATGTCAAAACGGGCATCAATATCTAAATTTTTGGTATTTACATACGCATCGACAGCTTTTACCAAGAGTTGAATTTTTTTGGGCTTTACAAAATCTTGTGGCAGTCCAAATTCAAGAGATGATCGTGTTTTTACTTCTATGATTGCAAGAACTTCATCTTTTGTGGCAATGATATCAATTTCTGCCTTTTGGAAAGTCCAATTGGTTTCTAGAATATCGTAACCGTTTTTTTGGAGATATTCCACAGCCAAATCTTCTCCAAGTTTGCCAAGTTCATTGTGTGCAGCCATAGAGATTTTAGATTTTGAGAGCGTATTTAATTTTACTTTTTAAAAAGCACAAGATTACAATTTTCATTCACATCCATAGTCACTATATTACCCATAATCAATGCTCGATTATCGTGTACATGACCGGCAGGGAAATTATAAAGTACAGGGATGTTGTATTTTTGGGTGACATCTTGAACAATCTCCAGTGCATTTTTCCCCCAAGGAATATCATTGTCTTTCATTTTGGTCATTCCGCCCACAATAATTCCTTTGATGCTTTCGAGACAGCCATTACGCTTTAAGTTCATCATCATTCGGTCAATGTGGTAAAGATATTCGTCTAGATCTTCTATGAATAAAATTTTATCGGTACAATCAATCGCCGATTTAGACCCCATTAAACTATATAAAATAGACAAATTTCCGCCCACTAATTCACCAGTAGCTTTCCCAAAACGATTCATCGGGAACGGATCAATTTCATATTCTAGATGTTCTCCAAACAAGGCAGTTTTCAAAGTTGCTATAGATTCTGGAGCAGTTCTTTCGACACTAACAGGCATAGTTCCATGAATCGATTTGTAACCCATTGTATTGAGATGATTGTGTAAAACGGTAACATCACTAAAACCAACAATCCATTTTGGGTGTTGTTTGAACTTGGTAAAATCCAATAGATCAATTATTCGTACCGTTCCATAGCCTCCGCGAGCACACCAAATCGCTTTGATATTTGGGTTATCCATCTGGTGTTGCAAATCGGCTGCACGTTGTTCATCAGTTCCTGCCAATTGATTTAGATCGAGTCCGATGGTGCTCCCAATAACAACCTCCAAGCCCCAAGAATGCAATAAGTCTATGGTTGGTTTTAGGTTGTCATCAATGTTTTTTCTAGCAGTTGCCACAATAGCAACGGTATCTCCTTTTTGTAAATAAGGTGGTGTGATCATAGTAGTTTGAGCTTGACTGTTTATTGGTTTTAAAATAAAAATAAGTAATAACATTAGATACAAAACACATTGTTTTTGAATAAAAGAAAATGGATTGGTATTCATGCTGTACTTTTTTGAAAATGAAAGGTTATGCCAATTTTGGGCTAAAGCAAAGATATACATTTCTAGAAGACTGAAAATAATTGTAGTCAAATTACTATATTTACTATATGTAAACCTAATTATGAATTAATGATGGCATTAAAAAAAGCCTGTTTTTATCTGATTTTATTTCTTTTAATTTCAAAAAGCAATGCACAGACCAAAGCTTTTGTGATACATACTGTTGCCTTTTACAATTTTGAAAACTGCTTTGATACGATTAATGATCCAATTACCAATGATGAAGAGTGGACACCAACGGGAGATCAACATTGGAACTCTAAAAAATACTATCAAAAATTAGAAAATTTGGCTCGGGTATTGTCTGAAATAGGAACCTCTGAAAATCCCAATTCTCCAACATTTATTGGAGGTGTTGAAATAGAAAACAGAACGGTATTGGAAGATTTAATCAAGCAACCCAAACTGATTAATAAAGAATATGGAATTGTTCATTTTGATTCGCCAGACAAAAGAGGTATTGATGTAGCCTTATTGTATCAAAAGAAACAGTTTCAGCCCACGAGTTATAGTAATATTCCGTTGTATGTGTACAAAGGAGAACAGTCTGTCAAGGAAACTTTAAAAGCCGAATCTTCGGAGAATTTAGAAACCGAAGATGTAATACAAATCAATACCAAAAATCATCGTGTTTATACTAGAGACCAATTGCTGGTAACGGGTTTTTTGAATGGAGAAGAAATTCATATTATTGTCAATCATTGGCCGTCTCGATCTGGGGGAGAAAAGAAAACGAGTCCTTTTCGAGAAGCAGCGGGAGCTTTGAATAGAAAAATTATAGATTCTTTGCAACGCATCAACCCTAATGCCAAAGTGATAACCATGGGAGATTTAAACGATAGCCCTTTTAATAATAGCGTAAAACGAGCACTTGGAGCAGAAGGAAAAATAAAAGAAGTAAAACCATTAGGAATTTACAACCCATTCGAAGAAATGGCGAATAAAGGATTGGGTACGATTGCTTTTCGCGATTCCTGGGATATTTTTGATCAAGTAATGGTTTCTGAATCGCTGTTGCAAAAGGATTACAGCTCTTTTCAATATTGGAAAGCTGGAATTTACAATAAGCCCTTTTTAATACAAAAAAGTGGTAAATACAAAGGATATCCTTTACGGCATTCGCTTACCGAAATTGGTTTTAGTGATCACTTCCCAGTTTATGTTTATTTGATAAAAGAAAAAAAGTAAAGATTTTTTACAGCAAAGGTGTTTTTGCTGCAAAGACGCAGTTTTAAACAGTTGTAACTATTTCGTAGATACAATGTATTATGCGTATGCTACGTCTTTGCGAGGTACGAAGCGATCTCATGTCGTATGTCGATTCCAATTGATTCTCTTTGCTTGGTCAGGCTAGAGAGATTGCTTCGTACCTCGCAAAGACATGCGTGTGTCTTTACAATTCAAAACGTTTTCCTTGTTCTGGGAATAGGAGTTGTAAACCTAGATCATTTTGTTTTTGTAATTGCTCTTTAATTTTAATAATATTTTGAGTTGGTGGTTTTAAATGGGTAATGATAATTTTGCAATTTTTCAAAGTTCCATTTCCGGTCAATTCGTTAAGTACATGAAGTTCTTTCATTAAATGATTTGGTGTTAAATGCCCAAATAATGAAGAATCAGGTTGTTCATTCGGAAACGAAACTTCAATAAAAATACCTCTTAATTGTTTGTTTTGAATCAAAGGTGTAATAGCTTGCCATAAGAGTTTTAGTTTATCACTTTTCTCTACAGAATCAGGACCTGTATCACCTAAATACAAGACATAATCATTGTTGTTTTGGATTAAAAAAGCAGTACTCTCAAAAGGGTTACCGTGACTTAATGCAAACGCTTTTACAGTCATTGTTGTATTGGTGATTTTGGTATCTTCTTCAGGAGCAAGAGTTTGAAAATGATATTTCTTTAACTTAAATCCCACGCCTTCGTCACCAAAATTGGCCCAAGCCTCACCATTGAAATAATGATTCTCGATTGTCCCCATGCATTTTTTTGTGGCATAAATTGTTTTCGATGAATCTGCTGGAGAGTTTATAATCAAACCAGAAATATGATCTAAATGGGCATGAGAAATAAAATAGCCTTTAATGTATTTTCTTAAAACTTCACTTTCCGAAACGTTAAAGACTTTATTAGATATTGCTTTCTCAATTCCAGAATTTAAAGTTCCAGCATCAAGACAAATATAATCATGAGTGTGAATGGGCGCGACTAAATAGGCCGAAAGATTTTTTTCGTCAATTCCACCTTTAACGCCCAGTGGGACTACTTCGAAAGCGGCACTTTGTTTCTGCTGAGCAAACGTTTGAATGGTTATTAAAAATAAACCAATGAGATATCGATTAATAGTAGTCATAGTCAAAAGAGTTTTATTCTTAAATTACATTTCAGAATATAAAATTACTTCCTTCTTTTTTAACAGAAGGCTTTTTTTATAAAAATCAATGCAAGCTGATTAAAGTAATATAAATTAATTTTTCTTTTTTTAGCTTTTTGCAAAACGGAATAAATGGAAAAAGTATTTTATTAAAAAACTTTATGGTTGATATTCAATGCGATATTATCCCAAACTTAGTATAGAATATCCTAATTCGCTTTATTAATGTATTCACTTCAAAAGATAAGGCCGGATTGACTATATAAATTTTTTATATGATGATAATTATCTAATTTCGTGATTAAATAATATCTTTACGCAAAAAATATAACAAATTTAACCAAAATAGTTACAATGATAACAATAGCAGAACAATTCGGAATGAAAGAGGCATTAGCGCAATTGGGAGTTAAAGCCATAAATGAAGGAACTTCAACAGGGATTAATAATTTTTCAAATGGAGAAATACTTGATAGTCATTCACCAGTAGACGGAAAGTTAATCGCTTCTGTAAAAATGAGTACAGCAGCAGATTATGAAAAAGTAATGCAAACTGCAACTGAAGCTTTCAAAACATTCAGATTGATGCCAGCTCCACAACGTGGAGAAATTGTGCGCCAGTTTGGTGATAAATTACGTAAAAATAAAGAAGCTTTAGGTAAATTGGTTTCTTACGAAATGGGGAAATCATTGCAAGAAGGATATGGAGAAGTTCAGGAGATGATTGACATCTGTGATTTTGCAGTGGGATTATCTCGTCAATTGCACGGATTAACAATGCACTCTGAGCGTCCAGGGCATAGAATGTATGAGCAATATCACCCACTTGGAGTTGTGGGAATTATTTCTGCTTTCAATTTTCCGGTAGCAGTTTGGGCATGGAATACAGCATTAGCATGGATTTGTGGTGACGTTTGTGTTTGGAAACCATCAGAAAAAACACCATTATGTGGCGTTGCCTGTCAAAACATTATTGCTGAGGTGATTAAAGAGAACAATCTTCCAGAAGGTATCTCTTGTTTGATCAACGGAGATTATACAATAGGTCAATTAATGACTGCTGACAAACGTGTGCCTTTAGTTTCAGCTACAGGATCTACTCGTATGGGTAAAATTGTTGCACAAGATGTAGCAGCTCGTTTAGGAAAATCATTATTAGAGCTAGG
Source organism: Flavobacterium aestivum (assembly GCF_026870175.2). Taxonomy (NCBI): domain Bacteria; kingdom Pseudomonadati; phylum Bacteroidota; class Flavobacteriia; order Flavobacteriales; family Flavobacteriaceae; genus Flavobacterium; species Flavobacterium aestivum. The sequence continues at coordinate 905,724 of NZ_CP113977.2, forward strand.
AGGAAACAATGCTATCATTGTAACTCCAGATGCTGATATCAAAATGACTGTTATTGGTGCTGTTTTTGGAGCAGTAGGAACTGCAGGACAAAGATGTACATCGACTCGTCGTTTGATTATTCACGAAAGTATTTATGATAAAGTAAAAGATGCAGTTGTTGCAGCTTATGGACAATTAAGAATCGGAAATCCATTAGACGAAAAAAATCACGTTGGGCCACTAATCGATACTCAAGCTGTTGAAATGTATGCCAATGCTTTGACAAAAGTAGTAGCCGAAGGAGGAAAAATTCTTGTAGAAGGTGGAGTACTTTCTGGAGAAGGGTATGAGAGTGGTTGTTATGTAAAACCAGCTATTGCTGAAGCACAAAATTCATTCGAAATCGTACAACACGAAACTTTTGCTCCTGTTTTATATTTAATCAAATATTCAGGAACAGTAGAGAATGCTATCGATGTACAAAACGGAGTGGCTCAAGGATTATCATCAGCGATTATGACTAACAATTTGCGTGAAGCAGAGCGTTTCTTATCTGCAGTAGGATCAGATTGTGGAATTGCCAACGTAAATATTGGAACTTCAGGAGCTGAAATTGGCGGAGCTTTTGGAGGAGAAAAAGAAACAGGTGGTGGACGTGAGTCTGGATCTGATGCTTGGAAAGTCTACATGCGTCGTCAAACCAATACAATCAATTATACTACAAGCTTGCCTTTGGCACAAGGAATCAAATTTGATTTGTAAGCTGAGCTTATTCTAAATAAAAAAGACCATTTGAAAGCTAAATTTCAAATGGTCTTTTTGTTTTTGTATCTCTTTTCAAAAACGTATCAAATGCTTTTTTTGAATAAACGTCTTTTTATAAATTAAAAGAAGCTCCAAGACTAAAAGTGAATTGGTTGTTTAAATTGTAAAACAATTTGTCTTCATTTCCATATTTTGCAATTGGAAATCCAAGTTCAGTAAATACACCAAATCCTTCAGTAAAGAAATAACGTCCACCAACATGGCCTCCAAAGTTTTTCAAACCTAAACTTAATCCAGGATAGATATCTAATTTTTCATCTACATTTATTACGCTTCCTAAATTAGCATTGATTCTAAATTTCGCGTCAAAACGATCTTTAAACTCTGGTTTTTCTCCATAGTATAGAGTTGAGCCACCATTATAAAAACCAGAATATTCATTTACACCCAGTAAATAACTAGAAACAAATCCGATAGAGAAATTTTCTCCAAGACCAAAATCTGCAGAAGCTTGAATTCCAGATCCACCATCTTGAAAGTTAGCTCCGATATTAACTTTAGTGTCTCCTTTTCCTTTAAAAGCATGTTGTGCATTTGCTAAACCAAAAGACGCCAAAAACACAAGTGTGATAATTTTTTTCATAAAATAAATAGGTAATAATTTCTTGGCAAAGATAGTCTTTTGATTTAATTGCGCCCTTTTTCACTAGGATATAAACTTGGTAAAGGTTCGCTTTGCCAAAATTCTTTGGTATCAGCATCGATAATTGTTAGAGGACCTTTGAAAGCGGCTCCGGTATCAATGTTCCAAATATTAGCCATCTGTACTGGGATTGTTGATCCTATGCGCGAGACAGGCGTATGGCCAATGTATACTTCCTTGTATTGAATGAATCTTTTTGGATACAATAAATCAGAAGGTTTCATGTCTTTGTCTAATGCCAATGCGGTTTCCCAAAGTGTTCTATCCCAATAAAATAATTTTGGGAAATATTCATATAGAACACCATTCATATGGGTATAACCCGCATGAATAAACAACCTGTTTTGTTCGTCCAGATAATAATTATCTAATGATTTCAGGAATTTGATATGTTTTTGTTTGGTCTCGGCAGATACGTTTTCATAGGCCAAAACGGTTGCTTCCCCACCATGGTTGTACCACAACAAATTATCTTTGCTTTCGCTCAGCCATTCCTCTAATAATTCATCATGATTACCGCGAATACAAATGATATCATGAGAAGCTTTCATCTCAATCAAAAAATCAATTACTTGTGGAGATTGACTCCATCCATCCACATAATCTCCCAAGAAAATGAGTTTGTCTTTTGGGGTTACCTTGGCTCTTTCTAGAACTTGATGCAAAGCGCGTAAACCACCATGTATGTCTCCAATTACTAATGTTCTCATGCAATTCGTTCTGAAATTTGTTCTTTTACAAAAATAAGAGAAAAGAGGTATTGTTTCTTTGATTTTTTAATCATTTAAAAAAAATCAGCTTCGATTTTAAAAATAGATAGCTCTTAGTTTAGCAAACAAAAAAATGAAAGTTCTAAGAATACATTTTTTTAATGGTATGTTTTTATTTTAAAAACAGAATGTTAAAGTATTGATTTTTAGAAAATTGAAACAATTTTTTGAATAAAATTCATTATTTTTGACTCTCAAAAAAATCACTATATTTGGTGATTGTATGTTGCAATAAAGTATTATATTTTTACCAAAAATTTATAAAAATGAATGCATTACTCACTTTAATATTACTGATGACCAATTTTGTTTGTCAAGTGATAAATGATGTTGTACACTGGATAACAGGTTTGTTCAGCTAATTAGTGCAAAACTATTTTAAACAATAAACTCATCACTGCACATCGTATTTCATTTTTCTTAAAATTCGGAGTGCTTCTTTAAACGAAAGATATGTTTGCGTAAACGGTTTTAATAACGGTTTGGCATCAATCAGTTTTTGTTTAGCTTCCTCAAAACCGTTAAGATAGCAAATCATAAAAGTAGACGGTAAGTTTTCTAAATCTTTGAGTTCTCGCTCAGATAATTTAATCTCTTTTTGAAGTTTGTAAAGTAAGGAGATGTTCGAATTATAAATATGGTACAACATTTTCCTATTGAATTCGGGTGGTTCAAAAAGTATTTTTCTATCAATTTTATAATAACCATTATCGTGAAAACGGATCGTTTGTTGTTCCAGGGGATAGTAACTGGTTTTGTCATTCAAACCCAAAGGAACATACTCAACAATGGTAAAAGTATCTTCGTCATACGTAATTTCAACCACATCTTGAGCCGAATAGAATAGCTTGATCTGTTCGTTAATCAACTCAATATCTACACGGGATAAATAAGTTTTATCACGGTATTTTTTGATAATTCCAGCCCAACAAATAACGAATAATTCTTTGAAAACCTTGTATTTTGGAGCCATATCCTTGTGACGGAAATTCATAAAATCAATAACACCATCAAGGGTATATTCTATACTGTTTCTGGAACTGTTTTCAATGTCTATTACAGATTCGGTATTCTGATAATTTTTCTCTACTTCACCTTCAATCGGCATTGTATTACTGCCCCGACGTATAAAAACACTGTTTGCAGGAATAGTGTGAATTCCTTTTTTGAAATAGGAAATTTTGCTGTTGGGCTTTATAGTAACGAGTCCTATAACTTTGTCCTTTGGTAAATTGGGGAAAGGAACATTTTCGTATTGAATTTTAGGCGGATGTTCCAGAAATGCATTTACTAAATTCTGAATCCTGCTATCATCAAAAAAATCATCTCCCACAATATCATTATTCTCATCTTCAACACCTACTACTATGTATGAATTGTTGGTGGGATTTGAATTGGACAATGCGCAAATGTGTTTCAAAAACTTAGCTTTTCCCTCTCTGGAATGTAAATTTAGTTGCCGTTTCTTATCATAAAAACTGCACTCATCGTTGTGAGCGAGTAAGTTTTTGATAAGAAGGCGTTTATTGATCATTTGATTTGTGATTTCAGAATTATAGCAATCTTATTTACGGCACGGGATTCCCCGTGCTGGCTATCCAAAGTGCAAACCAATCTTGTAATTCCATTTCAAAAGAGGTAGCCTTCATCAAATTAGCAATTCTAGTTTTGTCGGAAGTCCCGCAAACTGGTAAAATTCCGGCAGGGTGTTTTAATATCCAAGCCAATAAAATAACATCATCAGCCACATTATATTTTAACGAAAGAGTTGTTGCCAGTTCTTTAATACGTTTTGATTGTTCATCATCTTTCCTAAAAACGGTTCCTAAAGGAGACCAACACATAGGCGTAATTTGGTTGGTTTGCATATGGTCTAAACTTCCGTCGAGCATGGGATCAATATGCGTGATAGAAAATTCGATTTGATTGTAATTGATTTTAGTTTTTGTTTGAATCAAATCGGTTTGACTGGGTGTAAAATTCGATACACCAAAATCTAAAATTTTTCCTTCTGTTTTAAGTCTTTCAATGGCTTCATTAATTTCATCGGCTTGCATCAACGGACTCGGTCTATGCAAAAGCAAAAGATCTAAATAATCGGTCTGTAAATTTTGTAAGGATTGTTCAACAGACCAAATGATATAGGACTTAGAATATTCATAATGTCCAACGCTATTTTGATTTCTGTTTTTGTTTTTAAGTTGAATACCACACTTTGAAATTAATTGTATTTTTTGTCTGTCAATTTTGCTTTCGCCAAAAGCATTTCCAAAGGCATTTTCTGTAGTATATCCCCCATAAATATCGGCATGATCAAAGGTCGAAATGCCGCTTTCAAGACAGCAATTCATTAAATCAATCATCTGATTTTTGTTCAAGTTTTTACCCCAATTGCCCCATGTCATGGTGCCGGCAATTATCTTAGAAAAAGGTGTTTTAATCATGATTCAACTTTAATGTTTGTTCAAAAATTGCATTGTCAATTTAGCCCCATTTATTTGGCAATTGACACCAATGATTTACGGGTTTAAGCCATTATTTTTATGGTTATTTTATTTAGTTCTTAAAAATAGGTAAATAGTATCACAATTCGAGCTTAAAATTAGAGTATTGTCCGAAGTTTTAACCATTTTTTAACATCTTAGGTCTAAAAAAAAATTCAATTTGCACCATCAAACGAAAGATAAATAAACTAAGGGTTTAAAAAAACAAATATGGAAGAGAATACAACGACTTTAGACATTAGAGCAATCAATGAAAAAATCGAAAGAGAAAGTGCTTTTATAGACCTTCTCACTATGGAAATGAACAAAGTTATTGTGGGACAGAAACACATGGTAGAAAGATTGTTAATCGGACTTTTGGGTCAAGGGCACATTTTGTTGGAAGGTGTTCCGGGATTGGCAAAAACTTTAGCGATTAATACACTTTCACAAGCCATTCAGGGTTCTTTTAGTAGAATTCAGTTTACTCCAGATTTATTACCTGCCGATGTTGTAGGAACCATGATTTATAATATTAAGCAAAATGAATTCTCCATAAAAAAGGGACCAATTTTTGCTAATTTCGTTCTTGCCGATGAGATTAACCGTGCGCCAGCCAAAGTACAATCAGCTTTATTAGAGGCAATGCAGGAAAAACAAGTAACAATTGGCGATACCACTTTCAAATTAGAGCGACCATTTTTAGTTTTGGCAACTCAAAACCCTATTGAGCAAGAAGGTACTTACCAATTGCCAGAAGCACAGGTCGATCGTTTTATGTTAAAAACAGTTATTGATTATCCAAAGATGGAAGACGAGCGTTTGGTTATTCGTCAAAATCTTAAAGGAAGCTATGATAAAGTAAACCCAGTAGTTTCTGTAGATCAAATTTTACGTGCTCAAGAAGCAGTTCGTGAAGTATACATGGATGAAAAAATCGAGAAATACATACTGGATATTATTTTCGCAACCCGTTACCCAGAAAAATATAAATTGGCTGATTTGAAACCTCTAATTAGTTTTGGGGCTTCGCCACGTGGAAGTATTAACCTTGCTACTGCTGCAAAATGTTATGCTTTTATCAAACGTAGAGGGTATGTAATTCCAGAGGATGTTCGTGCAGTAGTACATGATATTTTGCGTCATAGAATAGGTGTTACTTATGAAGCCGAAGCCGAAAATATTACATCGGTAGACATCATCAATAAAATTATAAACGAAATCGAAGTACCCTAATTAGATAGCAGTTGGCAGTTTTCAGTTGGCAGTCGTCATTCGGCTTTAAATCTGAAATCTGAAATCTAAAATCTGAAATCTAAAGAAATGGATACAAAAGAGCTTTTAAAAAAAGTACGTAAAATAGAAATCAAAACCCGGAGATTGAGCGATCATATCTTTTCGGGGGAGTATCATACTTCGTTCAAAGGACGCGGAATGACTTTTAGTGAAGTGCGTCAATACCAATTTGGAGACGACATACGTGCTATTGATTGGAATGTAACTGCTCGATACAACGAAGCACATGTCAAAGTTTTTGAGGAGGAACGTGAATTAACCATGATGTTAATGGTGGATATTTCGGGTTCTGAAAGTTTTGGTTCTAAAGGTCAGTTTAAGAAAGAAATTGTTACTGAAATAGCCGCGACAATGGCTTTTTCGGCCACTCAAAACAATGATAAAATAGGACTGATTTTGTTCTCTGATCATATCGAATTGTATATTCCTCCTAAAAAAGGAAGATCACATGTATTGAGAATCATTCGTGAATTGATAGAATTTCAACCGAAAAGTTACAAAACCGATATTGCTCAAGCTTTGAAGTTTTTATCAGGTACCCAAAAAAAGAAAGCTATCGTGTTTGTCATTTCCGATTTCATGTCAGGGGATTATGAACAAACATTGAAGATTGCTGCCAAAAAACACGATATCACCGGTATAAGAGTGTATGATGTTCGAGAAGAAAAAATGCCTAATTTAGGAATGGTATCTATGCTTGATGCAGAAACAGGCGAGACGAGATTGATTAATACAAGCTCAAAATCAGTGCGAATGAATTATGAGAAATACTATCATGATAATGTGCACTACTTTAAAGAAACTTTTAGTAAATCAGGCTCAGGAGTTGTAAACACTAGAGTAGATGAAAGTTATGTCACCAAATTATTAGGCTATTTTAAATCACGATAAGAAGAAACCTAGCCCTGTAAGTCCCGATAACCATCGGGACTTACGAGGTTAATTAGATAAAAAATGAAAATTAAACTTAACCTACTATTACTACTGATTTCGACTTCTATTTTTGCACAGCAAAAAGTAGTTACCAGTATTGATACCACAAAAAATAAAATCGGAGCTGAGTTTAAATTGACTTTAAAAACTTCGGTAGATACTTTGTCTAAAGTAGTTTTTCCAAAACTAAAAAGCATTGGAGCGTTAGAGGTTATTCAGTCGTATCCGATTGACACCATCAAAAAAGACGACAGATATGAGTTAATCAAAAAGTACGGCTTGACTCAATTTGATTCAGGAAAATACACGATTCCAAGCATAAAAATCCTGATAAATGATAAGCCATTTTTGACAGATTCTCTAAAAGTTGAGGTAGCCAATGTTCAAGTAGATACATTAAAACAAAAAATGTATGACATTAAAGACATTGTAAAAGCCCAAGAAACATTAGGAGATTGGTGGAAATATCTTTTGGGAGTTATATTGATCTTAGGAATAGGAGCTTTCGTTTATTGGTATCTCAAAATTCATCAGAAGAAAAAAATAGAAGAGGAAGTTTATAAAACACCAATAGAAAAAGCGACAAGTCTGCTTAATACTTTAGAGAAAAAGGAGCTTTGGCAACATGGTGAAGTAAAAGCTTATTATAGCGAATTGACAGATATAGTACGAAATTATATTGAGGAAGCGATAGAAATTCCAGCAATGGAAAGCACAACTTCTGAATTGATTGAAGGACTTAAGGCGGCATCGTTAAAAAAGAAAATGAAGCTTTCCCAAGAAACGATAGGAAATTTATTTACGGTATTGAAACAAGCGGATTTAGTAAAATTTGCCAAATCAAAACCTTTAGAATTTGAAATTACTGAAGATAGAAATAGAATTCAAAAAACGATTTTAACTCTTGATGAGGCTATTCCGGTAGAAGTAACAGTCGACGAAGACACTATTTTGAATGAAGCCCAAAAGCAAAAACAAATCAAAATTTTGCTTAGAAAAAAGAGAATTCAACGTATTGTGGTTTCGGTTTTATCTGTTTTTCTTTTGCTCTCAGCCATTACAATCTATTTCATGGCTACCAAAGGATATAATTATGTAGTAGACAATGTTTTTGGACACCCTACCAAAGAGTTGTTAGAAGGTGAATGGGTAAGAAGTGAATATGGAAACCCAGGTGTTATTGTAGAAACCCCAAAAGTGTTGAAAAGAATAGATTTGACAAAAACATTACCAAAAGATGGAATGGCACTTATAAAAGAGATGCAATCTTTTGGTTACGGTAGTCTTTTGGATAATTTTTATATTATGGTCTCTACTATAAAATATAAAAAAGAAGGAGCATTAGATTTATCTAAATCAATCGAAAGTTCTTTGCAGGTTTTAGAATCACAAGGGGCACAAAATATGATCGTAAAACAAGAAGACTTTCAAACCAATGCAGGAATCACAGGAAGGAAAGGATATGGAACTTTCAGTAGGATAGATGGGAATACCCAAAGCAGTTCTAAAATTTATTATGAAATTTTACTCTTTGGACAAGAAGGAGGTTTGCAACAAATTATGATTCTTCATGAAGAAGGAGATCGATATGCAACAGAATTAACAGACCGTGTTTTGAATTCGGTAGAACTTAAATCAGCGAATAACTAATGGGAAAAATAACGTTTTTAAATCCGGAATTTTTTTGGATGTTTCTTTTGATTCCAATTGGGATTGCTCTGATATTTTGGAGAAGAGATCAACAAACGGCTTCCTTACAGATTAGTTCACTGCAAGGATTTAAAGATTCAAAATCTTTATTGGCTAAGTTTGAACCACTATTGAATATAATTCGATTACTGGCATTATCCTCTTTAATAATAGCTATGGCTAGACCTAGAACGGTTGATATTAGCAATAAAACAAAGACCACAAGGGGAATTGATATCGTTATGGCGATAGACGTATCTGGAAGTATGCTGGCAAGGGATTTAAAACCAGATCGAATGCAAGCTCTTAAGAAAATAGCGGCGGACTTCGTAGATCAGAGAGTAAATGATAGGATAGGACTTGTAGTTTATGCCTCAGAAGCCTACACCAAAACACCTGTAACTAGTGACAAAGGAATTATTCAAGATGCAATTAGAAGTATAAAGTATGATAATGTCTTGGTAGATGGAACTGGAATAGGAATGGGATTGGCCACAGCCGTAAACCGTCTAAAAGATAGTAAGGCGAAAAGTAAAGTAATTATTTTGATGACAGATGGGGTCAATAATGCTGGATTTATCGAACCAGATACTGCTTCGGATATTGCACAACAATATGGTATAAAAGTATACACTATTGGAATTGGTACTAACGGAATGGCTGAATCTCCATATGCAATTGGACCAAATGGACAATTGATGTTTCAAATGATGAAAGTGGAAATTGATGAGCCTATGATGAAAAGCATTGCCAGAAAAACAGGTGGAAAATACTTTAGAGCAACTAGCAATGATAAATTAGCTCAAATTTATAATGAAATCAATAAATTAGAAACTACAGAGGTCGAGGAATTAAAATTCTATGATTATGACGAAAAATACAGACCTTTTGTTTTGGTGGGATTGTTTTTAATTTTATTGGAATTAGGATTGCGTAATACAGTATATAAAAGTTTTATTTAGCCTCAATCTTTAGTCAATGATGATCATTGGGAAGAATTGAAAATGAAATAAATGAATTAAAAATATCAAATTTAGATTTACAATTTTAGAGTAAAAATCTAAAATCTAAATTCAGAAATCTAAAATTAAAATGGAATTAGACGAACAAAAATATTTATATCTTCTTTTTTTACTGCCAGTAGTGGTAGCTCTTTTTCTAATTAATTTATATTGGAAAAGAAAAAAGCAGCGTGAGTTTGGTGATTTAGAGTTACTAAAAAGGCTAAGTCCAGAACGCTCTATTTTTAAGCCTATTTTAAAACTGACAGTAATGCTTTTGGCTTTGGCCGCTTTGGTTATAGGTTTGGTAAATCCTAAAGTAGGAACCAAAGTAGAGACCGTAAAGAGGGAAGGAATTGATATTGTGTTTGCAATGGATGTTTCTAAAAGTATGCTTGCTGAGGATGTTGCACCAAGTCGTTTAGATAAAAGCAAACAAATAGTATCACAAATAATCAATCAGTTAGGAAGTGATAGAATAGGGATTGTGGTTTATGCAGGTAGCGCATTTCCAGTGTTGCCAATAACAACTGATTATAGTGTTGCCAAAATGTTCTTGCAAAGTGTTGGCCCGGAAATGGTTTCGTCTCAGGGAACCTCGCTTGATGAAGCTATAAAATTATCAGCAACTTATTTTGCCGAAAAAAGTAAGACAAGTAAATTGTTGATTATGATTTCGGATGGGGAAGATCATTCTGAAGGTGCTGAGGCAGCTGCAGAAGAAGCCAAGAAACTAGGAATGAAAATCATTACCATTGGATTGGGAACAGAAAAAGGAGGAACTATTCCCCTAAAAAG